>NZ_JBIMLI010000010.1:0-63701 GCF_051859755.1 Limnospira sp. | reverse complement strand
TTTGGAATCTTTCTAAAAGCTTTGCGGGATACCGCCTCTGTTACCTTAACGGGTAATAGTGCTATCGTCGCATTGTCCGGGAACAACCGGAAAAATGTCGCGTAAATGT
This sequence comes from Limnospira sp., assembly GCF_051859755.1. Taxonomy (NCBI): domain Bacteria; kingdom Bacillati; phylum Cyanobacteriota; class Cyanophyceae; order Oscillatoriales; family Sirenicapillariaceae; genus Limnospira; species Limnospira sp. The sequence continues at coordinate 63,592 of NZ_JBIMLI010000010.1, read as the reverse complement.
ATCAGCTACTAGGCATGGAGCCAAGGGTATTGATACCATTGTGTGACAACTGCTGAAAATTGCCCGTAATTAAATTCGGGTGAGTAGTCAACCAGGTTATAACCAGAGGCCACCGATTGAGGTAAAATGCACCTAACTGGGGTCCAAATTAACAAATTTGGGTCACTAGAATAGAGCAGATCCACCCCCCCCGGAAACCCAAAACCGCTGCCCTCTGTCCAATGTAAACACAATTAAGGGGAGAAATTCTAGGAAACGACTCGCATGATCAATCAGACACTAACAAGTAGAGATGTGGGCTTTACCCACGAAGATTTTGCCGCCCTGTTGGATAAGTATGATTATCACTTCAGCCCCGGAGATGTGGTGCCGGGCACAGTTTTCAGTTTAGAACCCCGGGGCGCTCTGATTGATATTGGTGCTAAGACAGCAGCATACATTCCGCTACAGGAAATGTCGATCAACCGGGTGGAGAGCCCGGAAGAAGTATTGCAGTCCAATGAAACCAGGGAATTTTTTATTCTCACGGATGAAAACGAGGATGGACAACTTACATTGTCAATCCGTCGCATAGAATACATGAGGGCTTGGGAGCGGGTTCGCCAACTGCAAGCAGAAGATGCTACAGTTCGTTCTCAGGTTTTTGCCACTAACCGAGGTGGGGCTTTAGTCCGCATTGAGGGATTGCGTGGTTTTATTCCTGGTTCCCATATCAGCACCCGGAAACCTAAAGAAGAATTGGTAGCGGAAGAACTACCACTGAAATTTTTAGAAGTTGATGAAGACCGCAACCGTTTGGTTCTCAGCCACCGTCGCGCCTTAGTTGAGCGTAAGATGAACCGCCTAGAAGTAGGTGAAGTGGTCATCGGTACGGTGCGAGGAATTAAACCTTACGGTGCATTCATTGATATCGGTGGTGTCAGCGGTTTGCTGCACATCTCAGAAATATCTCATGATCATATTGATACCCCCCACAGCGTCTTCAATGTTAATGATGAAGTGAAAGTCATGATTATTGATCTTGATGCTGATCGGGGTCGGATTTCACTGTCTACTAAGCAGTTAGAACCGGAACCGGGGGCGATGGTGAAAAATCCTGAGATGGTTTATGAGAAAGCTGAGGAAATGGCTGCTAAGTTCCGGGAAAAAATGCAGGCTGAACAGCAAGGTATCCCGGTAGTTGAAACGGCAGCAGAGACAGCAGAGACAGCGGAGGTAGCAGAATCTACGGCTGATATCCCACCGGCTACTGATGTGGAAACGGAAGCGCAATTGGCTGATCAGACTGAGGAGCAACCGATTTCAGAATCAGAGGCGATCGCAGAACCGGTAGCCGAAACAGAGGCTGTAGAAGATTCAGAAGAAGAGATTCCCATAGCAACGGAATCCTAATTGCTGAATGAGCCGGGAAAAAAGAGGGATAACCCTCTTTTTTTTTCTGATTTGGTAGGGTATAGATTTAAAACGGAAGGTGCTAGAAAATATGAGGTCTGAACCTTGCCCAGTATTCGAGTTAATAACATTACATTCGATCGCATAGAAGCTATCATTTTCGATAAAGATGGCACTCTCGAAGACTCCCAGGAATTCTTGCGAAAATTGGGACAGGTGCGATCGCGTTTAGTTGATGCCCAAATTCCCGGCATTGGCGAACCCCTACTGATGGCTTTTGGTATAGAAAACGATACCCTAGACCCTACAGGTTTAATGGCAACAGGAACACGCCAAGAAAATGAAATTGCCACCGCCGCCTATATCGCGGAAACCGGACGGGGATGGATAGAGTCGAAAAACATTGCTCAGAAAGCCTTTATAGAAGCCGACAACAGCTTTAAAAACCATCCGCCATCACCCCTATTCGTAGGCGGCTTAGATGTGCTGAAATCGCTATATGACGGGGGTATTAAACTAGGGATTTTGTCGGCAGCTACGACGGAACAGGTGCAAGCATTTGTCACCCGCCATAAGTTAGATCCATATATACAACTACAGAAGGGGGCTAGTGAAAATTTAGCGAAACCTAACCCAGCCCTATTTGTTCAGAGTTGCCAGGAACTAGGGGTAGAACCAGGGAAAACCTTAATGGTGGGAGACTCTGCTGGGGATATGCAAATGGCGAAACAAGCCGGAGCGGCTGGGGCGATCGGTATTTGCTGGCAACCATCAAGCCATGATTTACAAATGGCTGATGTGGTAATCTCGGCACTTGATGCGATCGCAATTATTACCGGGGGAGCCTCCAATCAGCCTCTATCTCCATCAAATTCGTGATAACCAACCCATTAGAACCCCATTGAGTCCTCAAACTTTCATGATCCGTTGTAGGGAGCAGCAGTTTGGTATATTGGACGGGATAGTGCGTACTGGGAACAAATCAATCATCCAACAGGAGAAAAGCCTTGTCTAATCGTCAATATCTGTTTACCTCTGAATCAGTCACAGAGGGTCATCCTGATAAAATCTGCGACCAAATTTCTGATGCCATTTTAGATGCTCTCTTGGCTCAAGATCCTAAAAGTCGGGTCGCTGCCGAAGTAGTTGTCAACACAGGCTTAGTTCTAATTACCGGGGAGATTACCACTAAAGCCCAAGTTAATTATATCGAACTAGCCCGTAAAAAAATTGCCGAAATTGGCTATATACACGCCGAAAATGGCTTTTCAGCAGATAGCTGTTCAGTATTAGTTGCCCTTGATGAACAGTCCCCAGATATTGCCCAAGGTGTTGACCAAGCCCAGGAAAATCGGGAAAAACTGAGTGAAGCTGCCCTAGACTCTATCGGTGCTGGTGATCAGGGATTGATGTTCGGTTTTGCTTGCAATGAAACCCCGGAACTGATGCCTATGCCCATCAGTTTAGCTCACCGGATGTCTAGGCAGTTGACCGCTGTTCGCAAAGATGGGACTTTGCCTTACTTGCGACCTGATGGCAAAACTCAAGTTACTATTGCTTACGAAAACGATCGCCCGGTCAGAATAGACACCATTTTGATCTCAACCCAACATACAGCAACTATTGGCGATATTACTGACCCCCAAGCCGTCCAAGATCGCATCAAAGAAGATTTGTTGGCTAAGGTGATCACTCCAGCTTTGGAAGGCATTGATATTAAACCTGACGAAAATACTCGCTTTTTAGTTAACCCTACTGGTAAATTCGTCGTCGGTGGACCTCAAGGGGATTCGGGTTTAACCGGTCGTAAGATTATTATTGATACCTATGGCGGTTATTCCAGACATGGCGGCGGCGCTTTTTCTGGGAAAGACCCCACCAAAGTAGACCGCAGTGCTGCTTATGCTTGCCGCTATATTGCTAAAAATATTGTGGCTGCTGGTTTAGCCGATAAGTGCGAAGTTCAAGTAAGTTATGCGATCGGGGTAGCTCGTCCTGTTAGTCTATTTATTGAGACTTTTGGCACCGGTAAGGTAGATGAGCAACAACTGCTGAAAGTGGTGCAAGAAAACTTTGAGTTGCGTCCGGCGGGTATGATTCAAGAGTTTAACCTGCGGGATTTACCAGCCCTACGGGGAGGCCGTTTCTTCCAAGATGTGGCAGCCTATGGTCACATGGGACGCACGGATCTCGATCTACCTTGGGAAAAAACTGATAAAGTAGAATTACTCAAGCGGGAATTACTGCAAACGGCAACGGTCTGATACCTGGGTTTTGATAGCCTTCTGTAACTAGCACTTCCCGCCTGTAGTGATTATCGGTGCGGCGGGAAGCCGGATAATGATGGCCCAGGTATTTGATGTCCCGCCAGGGTAGGGATAAGATCTGTCTTGTCTGTACTATCCCCTTTGTGTCAAGTTCAAGGATGATGCTATGCAAACTGTTGAAAAACCAGTATCACAACCTGTTGATTCTCCGCTAACGATCGCTGGTAGGTCATTTACATCGCGTTTGATGACCGGAACTGGTAAATATCGCAGTTTAGAACAAATGCAGGAAAGTATTGTTTCTAGTGGCTGTGAAATAGTGACCGTCGCGGTTAGACGGGTGCAAACTCAGGCTCCTGGACATGAGGGGCTGGCGGAGGCGATCGACTGGTCAAAAATTTGGATGTTACCTAATACTGCTGGCTGTCAAACGGCGGAAGATGCTGTGCGGGTGGCGCGTCTGGGTCGGGAAATGGCTAAGTTATTGGGTCAGGAAGACAATAATTTTGTCAAGTTAGAGGTGATTCCTGATTCTAAATATTTACTACCTGACCCCATAGGAACTCTGAAGGCGGCGGAACAATTGGTAAAAGAAGGGTTTGCGGTTTTGCCTTATATTAATGCTGATCCTCTGTTAGCCAAACATTTGGAAGAGGCGGGTTGTGCGACGGTCATGCCTTTGGGATCTCCTATCGGGTCTGGTCAAGGGATTAGAAATGCAGCCAATATTCAGATTATTATTGATAATGCTAAGGTTCCGGTGGTGGTAGATGCCGGAATTGGTACTCCCAGTGAGGCGGCTATGGCTATGGAAATGGGGGCTGATGCTTTGCTGATTAATTCGGCGATCGCTTTGGCGAGTAAACCATCTATGATGGCGGATGCTATGGGAATGGCGGCGAAAGCCGGACGTATGGCTTATTTGGCGGGACGTATTCCGGTTAAGGATTATGCGATCGCTTCTTCCCCTCTCACCGGTACAATCACATCTGTCTAATTTCTGTAGGCAAAAGTCTCACTGGCCAATCTTTTTCTGCCATAGTCCGCACCCATGTGCTACAATGATCCTGTCAGTGCGAGACGTTCAGGCACGAAATAAGGCTGCAATGCCCGAAATAACCCCCTGGTGGGGACTCCAGCCCATTGGTTGATTGGGTCGCATCCCTGACCATCCCATAACACAGCCTAATTTTTGGGCTCATCTTCGAGACTTCCAACATGGCTAGCTAGGTGAAGGGAAAAATCAGGTCTAAGACTACCAAGCTAAACAGTGCTTTGGGATCATCTTTCTAAAAGCTTTGCGGGATACCGCCTCCATTACCTTAATAGGTAATGGTGCTATCGTTGCATTATCCGGAGCCGGAAAAATGTCGCGTAAATGTATCAGGCAACAAATCACACGAAAATAGCCCCTGACCCTAGAGACAAGTTATACCTTGGATAAGGCCCCACTTGTCTCTACACTCTTTTTTCCGCTTCCCTACTCCTCCCCTCATTTGCTGCTTTTTTGAAACAGAGACAGTTGAGAATGTGGCATAAACTATTCTACCAAAATCTGAACATCAAGACAAACTGAACCTATCTGACATAGGCTTTCAATCGATGATTTCAGAAAAGTTTCGTCGCCAATTGCGACAGGAAGCTCGACTATGGAAAGCAGAAGGCTTGGTTAATGATGAACTTTATCAACAATTAGCCGATCGCTATCAGTTTAATAGCCTCGAAACCGCCGCCAGCAATCGCTTTGTCATGATTCTCATGGTAGGTGGTGGCATCCTCTTGGGATTGGGTGTGATTACCTTTGTGGCAGCTAACTGGCAACAATGGCCCCGATATATGCGGGTTTTGCTACTCCTATCCGTCCTCATTGGATTTAATACAGGTGGGTTTTACCTGTGGCAACATCCTACATCAGAATCTAAACAACGCCTCGGACAGGGACTGCTAATGGCTGGCGCATTGTCTTTGGGAGCAAATATAGCACTGCTGGCCCAGATGTTTCATATAGGCGGTTCCCCATACGGATTATATGTCGTTTGGGGGCTAGGTGTCCTGATTATGGCTTATAGCTTAAAATTGCGCTCTCTATCGGTTTTAGCCATAATTCTGTTGGGCTTAGGATACTTTCAGGGCATCAATATAGCCCTATCAGCCAGGGATTTATCTGCTATTGATATTTTGCTCCAATATATGCCGATCGCATCTGCTATTTTATTTATACCCCTAGCCTATTGGTGTCAATCCCGTGTGGTTTTTATCATGGCGCTGTTGGCGATCGCTATCCCATTATTAGTCATTATGGGAAGATTGATTTCCTTCCAGCCCATAAGCGGAATTGAGGTTGTGATCAGCTTAATTTTAATCCCCACTTGGTTATGGTCCTATCGAGATAGTCAATGGCCCTATGTCCATGGTCAGCCTTTTCAAGCGATCGCTCACCGTTTAGCCATTTTGTACTTAGGATTTTTATGCTTCCTCTTTTCATTTTTTCAGGTTTGGAAAAACTTGGACTTCTGGACTTATCGCTCTAACCCAGAAAATCCCAATGTAATGCTAATTAATATCCTGGCTTTTGTGGTCATATCCCTCTGGCAATGGTTCCAGATAATTAAGCCTCATGGTAGCCAAAGATATTGGGGTGTAGATGCCTATACCACCGCTATTAGTGCCTTGATTATCATCACTGGTATAGTCACTTTTTGGCATATCTCAATAGCGGAAATTCCCACCACCGCCACTTTAATTTTCAATGTGCAAATGTTTCTGTTGGGCGCATTCACCGTTCGCTTAGGACTCTTAAAAGGCAATCGGAGTGCTTTTTGGTACGGTATGGTGCTATTAGTCCTCCAAATTATCAGCCGAATGTTTGAATACGAAACCGAACTACTCCTGAAAGCCTTAGTTTTAGTCCTGTGTGGAATTGCTGTAATTATCGCCGGTTTATGGTTTGAAAAAAACTTGTCTCGTCCGACTCTCCCTAATTCCAAGTCCTAATTCATAATTTCATCTTTCATGGTGAGGTAACAGTATGGTTAACACTAACAAAATCCCATCCGCAAAACCCTCAGTTATCCTTCCGGGTTCAGTAAATAGCCGTCAACGTCGCTTACCCAATTGGCGACTTCTGGCTCCCCTATTGTGTCAGGTAGCATTGGTAATATCAATTCCGGCTCAGGCTTTTTACACATATATTACTGGAACAACTGTTGTATTACAAACAGCCCCCGTTGACCCCTATGATTTCTTGCGGGGTTATTATCAAATTCTCAGTTATGAAATTTCTCAACCTAGTACCCTCAGAAATCTTCCCGGTTCCGGTACCATGTCACACAGAAATTCTATCCGAGATGGTGATACAGTTTATGTGATCCTAGAAAAACCCCAAGAACAACCAGAAGGCGATCGCCCCCTTCCTTGGCAACCCGTAGCAGTTAGCAACCAGCGTCCTGATAATTTACCAGAAAATCAGATCGCCATTCGAGGTACAGGTGATGGCTGGGGTCTAAAATACGGTCTGGAAACCTACTATATGCCGGAAAATAAGCGCTTAGAGGTTAACGAGAACATTAGCCGCGCTCAAAGTCGCGATCCTGAGTCTTTTGTGGTTGAAGTCAAAGTGGACTCCCAGGGGAATGCAATTCCACTACGTTTGTGGGTAAGCGATCGCAGCTATCAGTTTTAACCCGGGTGAATAGTGCCATCTGGTAAAATTGCCCCAGCCAAATTAGCCCCGGTTAGTTTCACCATTAAGCGATCGCTATATCCCACTTTCGCCCCGATTAAATTAGCCCCCCGCAAATCTGCACCACTTAAATCCGCACCAATTAGGTTAGCCTCCTGAAGATTAGCGTAACTCAGATTGGCCTGCAAAAAATTAGCCCGGAATAAATTAGCCCGATGTAAACAAGCCCCACTCAAGTTAACTCTATGTAAAAAACAATCCGTCATATCAGCATAACTCAGATCTGCCCCACTCAAATTCCGTCCCGACAAATCTCTTTCCTTCAGGTTCGCCCCCCGAAAATCAGCGTTAGTCAAATCAGAATAGGATGGACGCTGATAAGCTGGTGGTGACTGATACTCCTGTTTGGGGGGACGGTGGGGTGGAGTGGCCGCGCGGTAAGTATAATATGAGTTGGTGTTGTGGCTGGTCTGGGTCTGACGTTTAGCCCCAGCATACTCAGGTCTGGGGGTCGGTTTCGATGGTTTCGTTTTATTAGACCTCAACAGCGATCGCAACTTATCGCGCGCCTGGTTAATTTCCTTGAGTTTATCTTCTGCTAACTGTCGCAGCCGTTGGTTATCTTCTGGAATGCGATCGGGATGCCAGATAAATGCTAAATCTTTATAAGCCCTATCTACAACCTCCAGGGATGCACCGGGTTGCAATTCAAGGACCCTATAACAGTGGTTCAACTCACTTGGTGTCATGGTCAAGGTTTACCCCCCCTAGAAGGTTGTCCCCTGGAAATGGGCGATCGCCATTTCCGGCTTAAATTATTCTAGCTCATGCGATCGCCTAACAGATATTGAGGAAAGTTGAAGGTTTTTTAGTCCCCAAACGGAAATAACCCATTTATTCTGGCGATTGGGATGAAGCCTGTTTTTTGGCTTGCAGATTCCTAAACCATCGCGATCGCTTCATATTTTGAAACACCATTGTTAACCCCGTGATCAGCATCCACAGTAAACCTAAGCCATTTAATAGCACATACACAGGTTCTAAGGTTTGCCCTAAATATTCCCCTTCATGAATCACCATTAAAAAATGTACCTGGTCTCTTGATAAACCAAACCAACTTTTCCCCAATCGGTAAGCTACCCCCGTAAATACCGTCACAAATAGTGGTAGCATCACAATCGGAGCCATCGTGCTATGCAGTTTCCTAAAGTTCCCCAGATTCACAATATTGATGACCCACTCCCTATTAATAATCTATACTAAGCCCCATTCGGCATTATTTACCCACAGATACGCACCTTACAGCCTGTTCAGAAATCATCTGATCACCTTTCAAAGTCCCTCTCCCTCTCTGGGATCCAGATTTAGGGTGAGGGCAATGTATTAAGCGACTGGTGAACAAGCTGTAATGTTACCACAATATTTCTATATCACACTCATATACATATAATATCGATTTTGTCAATACCCTGTTGGTCCTTTCTTGAAAGGCCTGTAATAATTAACTTTTCAGAGTTCCCATGAATATGTCAAACTGTTGTGGTCTAAGATTTGATCAAAAGAACTATGCCCACTCTCGGTGTAAATATTGACCACATTGCCACAATTAGACAAGCCCGGCGGACAGTGGAACCGGATCCAGTAGCAGCGGCGGCGATCGCAGAACTAGCGGGAGCAGACGGGATTACAGTACATTTGCGCGAAGATCGCCGTCATATCCAAGATAGAGATGTGCGACTGTTACGGGAAACCGTGAGAACTCACCTAAACCTGGAAATGGCCGCCACAGATGAAATGGTAGCGATCGCCCTAGATATTAAACCCGACTACATAACCTTAGTACCCGAACGCCGGGAAGAAGTCACCACCGAAGGAGGATTAGATATCCTGGGTCAACTACAGCGGATGTCAGAAGTAGTCAGCACCCTGCAAAATGCAGGAATCCCCGTAAGTTTATTTATCGATCCTAACCCCGCCCAAATCGAAGCCTCAGCCACAGTTAAAGCCCAATTCATCGAACTACATACAGGTTGTTACTGCGAAGCCAAGGGAGTCCAACAGCAAAAGGAACTCGAGATTTTAGCCCAAGGATGTAAATTAGCCCTAGAAGCCGGACTGCGAGTTAATGCGGGTCACGGCTTGACTTATTGGAATGTGCAACCTGTAGCCCGCTTAGAAGGTATGGAAGAACTCAACATTGGTCATACAATAATAAGTCGGGCAGTTCTTGTCGGTTTAGATAAAGCCGTGCGGGAAATGAAACAGGCTATCCTGGGTTAACGGGAAAGTTACAGTCAGCCCAGTTGTTCTTTAGTTAATTGTAGGTGACAAACAAATGGCAACTTATTATTATCTCCTAGCTAGTAAAGACTTTGTGATCGAGGAACCTATTGAGGAAGTGCTCAAGGAACGTCGGCGCAATTATCAAGAACAGGAGAAAGAGATCGATTTTTGGTTAGTAATTGAGCCAGGATTTTTGGAAGCGCCCGAAATGGCCGAAGTGAAAGCTAAATGTCCTAAACCAGCGGCGGCGTTGGTTTCTACTAACCCTCAGTTTATTACTTGGCTGAAATTGCGACTTGAGCACGTGATTACCGGACAATTTGAAGCGCCTTCAGCTACTATCCCTGATGCGATCGCGTCTCTGGCTACTGCTGGCTAAAAATCCTGATTACCTGTGGTCGCTCAATATACTACTATTTCAGGCTATAGGGGCGGGTTCTCAGATCATGTGGTTGAAATCAGGATTGTCTAAAGAAACCGCCCCTACGCTCAGAAAATCTCAATTCGGGTACAATAGCTGCAAAATCGATCGCAAAAGTTGTTATAGCTATGGTTAAACTTAGGTTGAGGCGATGGTTAACTAGGATTAGTTCTGTAGGGGTGGTTCTGCTTACCATAGGTTTCAGTGCTAAACCCAGCTTTGGTCAAGCCTCCTGTGTTCCCCCTCGACCCGGTGAGTATTTGCTGTTAATCACCAGCAACACCCCCGAGACACAAGCACTAGCGCGTCAAGTCCTACCTAGCAACATAGAAAGCCAGGTGTGTCGCTATCTCAATGATATTGTCACCAGAGTTGGCGGTTTTGATGACGTCCTAATTGCCGAAGACTGGGCGGCTTATTTCAAGGAAACAGCCGGTTTATCCACCCATGTGGTTAAATCTGATGCAGCAGTAACTCCTAGACCCGAACCACGTCCCCCTGTCGGTCCTTCTGGTCCTAGCAGTGATTTGGGTAGCCAACCCCTAGGCATGGGTTATGCGATCATGGTAGACTATTTCAACCAGCCAGAAATTGCGGCTAGACTTGAGGCAACTATGGGGAGAAGAATTCCCATAGTTTCCTATAATCGGCGCTTCTATTTACTGGTAGAACATACCGCCGAGCCGAATAGTGCCATGGAAGTTTTCCGCCGTCTCAATGATCAGGGATTTTGGTCGCTCATGGTTGATAGCAGTCGGGTGAAAATTGAGCGACCTAACCTAGCTACTGGCGATTAAATTCCCAATATCGTAGCTAATAGGTAAGTTCTGCTAAAGCTGCGATCGCTATTCCCAAACTCAAGCCCACAATCACCTGAAAGGGGGTATGTCCGAGTAATTCCTTGAGGCGGTCCTCATTAAATTGGGGATGCTCTTGGAATAACTCGTCCATAATCTGATTAAGAATGCGAGCCTGTTTCCCTGCTGCTTGTCGGACACCCGCCGCATCATACATAACAATAATAGCAAATACCACAGCGATCGCAAACTCCGGGCTACCCCACCCGATCACCTGACCAACACTGGCGGCTAAAGCACCCACAAAGGCTGAGTGAGAACTAGGCATTCCCCCAGTAGTCACCAGAACCCGCAGATTAATTTTTCCATGCTGTATCAATTCGATCGCCAGTTTAGACGCTTGGGCGAACAGACAAGCAAACAGTGCCACTAACAGCACCCGGTTGTCCAATATGTGACCAAATTCTTGCATGGGGTTGAACACCTCGCTTTAAAAGTTAGTGACTGCGATAGGTAATAAAATCAGCGATCGCCGCCAGAGCGCAACCACCGTTTCCAAAAGCCTGTAATTCAGCCTTAGCCTCCTCCACCAGTTGTTGAGCTTTCGCCCGTGACTTTTCCAAGCCCCATAAACTAGGATAGGTAGCCTTTTGAGCTTCCAGATCCTTGCCTGCGGTTTTACCCAACTCCGACGAGGGTACGGTAATATCGAGAATATCATCGACAATTTGAAACGCCAAGCCAATATTTTTAGCATAGCGAGAGAGTCTCTCCAGGTCAGTTTCATTAGCACCCGCCAAAATCGCACCACAGACCACACAGGCTTCTAATAAAGCCCCAGTTTTGTGGGTATGGATAAAAGTTAGAGTTTCCTCAGATATATCTGATAAACCCTCCGATGCTAAATCTACCACCTGACCGCCCACCAATCCAGTCGCCCCCACCGCACGACCCAGGCGACCGATTACCTGTAGGACTCTTTCCGGGGGTACACCTTGAGTTTGGGTAGCCACGAACTCAAAAGCATAACTTAGCAATCCATCTCCCGCTAAAATAGCAATATCCTCGCCATAGACCTTGTGGTTAGTCAATTTCCCACGCCGATAATCATCATTATCCATTGCTGGTAGATCATCGTGAATTAAAGACATCGTATGAATCATCTCTAGGGCGCAGGCTGTCGGCATTGCCATTTCCACTGTACCCCCAAGCAGTTCACAGGTAGCTAAACATAAAATAGGTCGCAGCCGTTTTCCCCCAGCCATGAGGGAATAGCGCATCGACTCATAAATTTTTTCGGGGTAGGTGACAGCAATAGCAGCATCTAGCGCCGCTTCCACTAATTCCTTTTTTTGGCTAAGATAAGTCGATAGGTCAAATGGTCTGTCTGACCCGGATAAATCCATGTTTTCTGTGACTACCATACCGTCGGTGTTGATATCTGTCATAATTAGGGGCAAACCCCACAGCCCAACCAGCCAAAGTCTGATAGCGGTTTATAGGGACAAGTAGGGCAGTAATCGGTGAACATCAGTTTTTATTGTACGGGTCTTTTGACACCATGCGCGATCGCGAATCCCGTTAATCACATCATCGAGTCGATCAGATGCGTTTTTGATAACTTTCCACCGTATTCTGTAACAGCATAGCCACAGTCATCGGACCGATACCACCCGGTACAGGGGTAATATATCCTGCTATGGGTTCAGCCGCCTGGAAGTCTACATCTCCTACTAACCGCGATTTTCCGTTAGCATCTTCTAAGCGGTTAATTCCCACATCAATCACTACCGCCCCCGGTTTGATACAATTCGCTCCCACCATCTCGGGACGACCTACCGCCGCGATCAGAATATCAGCTTCCGATGCGATCGCTTCTAGGTTTTCCGTCCGAGAGTGGGCTACAGTTACTGTACAATTAGCCTCTAGTAACATCAAAGCCATGGGTTTCCCCACTAAGATACTCCGTCCTAGCACTACCGCTCGTTTTCCCGCTAATGGGATTTGATATTCTTCTAATAGACGCATTACCCCCGCTGGAGTACAACTGCGTAACCCCTTTTCCCCTCTTACTAATCCCCCTAAGTTCATGGGGTGCAACCCGTCTGCGTCTTTGTGCGGCGCTATCTCATACAGCAAACTCACAGCGTCTAGGTGTTCTGGTAACGGCAGTTGTACTAGAATACCATCAACCCGATCATCTTCGTTTAAATTGGCGATCGCCTCTTTAAGTTCTTCCTGGCTTGTATCAGCCGGGAAATGTTGACCAAACGATGCTATTCCTACCCGTTCACAGGATTTCTCTTTGTTGCGGACATAAACGGCGCTGGCGGGGTTATCTCCTACCATTAACACTGCTAAACCTGGAGGTCGTCCCCTTTGCGGTTCTAGGGTTTTAATTTTTTCCCTCAATTGCGATTGAATTTTTTGGGCTGTTGTCTTACCGTCTAATAAATTAGCCATCACAATATATCCAACAATTCCAAGCCAGTATATCTTCCCAGAAATTTGTCCCCTTTTTATACAAAATGACTACATTCGCCATTGTCCTACCCCCACGCTTTGCTAACCGCTTCCATATTCTCTTGATTCTACTATCCCTAACACCAGGGATGATTGGCTGTCGCCAAATTATTGAGTCTACCACTCAATTTACTCGCCAAACTACTAAAATTGAGGCGATCGCACAACAGCGCAAAGTTGGGTCTAAAATCTACATAGAGGGGACTGTCGCTAACCTGGCTCCCTTTGTCGGCGCTGGTGCGTATCAGCTTCAAGACTCCACCGCCACTATCTGGGTTTTTACTACCCAACCTCTACCTTCTGTCGGTGAACAAATGTTAATCCGGGGTCAGGTTAATTATGAACAAATTACTGTCGAAGGACTCCCCGGTTTAGATATTGGTGATTTCTATATTCAAGAATTGGAAAGAATCACCGACAATCAATAATCCACCATCAAACTCCCTTATGTTAACTTTTGTAACGAACAGTTAAGAATTGTTACAAAAATCGACCTCATTGGTGAGGGTGTAGCTTTTTTGCCCGGCTCATGATATTATTTTAAATAATGGGAATATACGCATTTTTGAAATTTGTGGATATATTTCCATTATTTAGCAATATGTCAATATAATACCATCAATTCCCGGAACTTGTCAACCCCCTCGGTTGTTCTGGGGGGACATTTTTTAAAAATTGACTAAAAAATCAACTTAGTAGAAATGGAGAACCCCCCGTCAAAGGTAGGTTATAGGTTATAGGTCAACGGGGGGGAATCAGTTAAGGAACAACTAAGACAGGACAGGGAGAGAGATTAATCACACGGTTAGTGATACTGTCAGCAACACCTTCTTCTGTAAGTCCAGTGCCGCGACTACCCATCACAATCAGATCAGCATCAATCTCATCAGCCACATCACAGATAGTAAAAGCAGGTTTACCTTCACGTTCAATGAGTTTGGCATCAATCCCTAGCTTAGAGAAGATACCATGAGCCTCCTGTAAAAGTTGGCTCACCGTATCAGGGGAAGTCATCGGTTCAGAATGGGGAGGTTCCCCGTCTGGTTCTTTTGGTTCAACAACAGCGAGAAGATAGAGGTTAGACTGATAGGTTTGGACAATATTAATGACCCTTTCAGCCGCCTCGCGGGCTTCCCGACTTTGATCTATAGCAAATAAAACGGTCTTAAACATATCTCGCATCTCCAAGACGCGGACTTAGGTAGAATGTTTACAGTGAACGATTTGATGGCTGGTAGGCCAGCGGGTTGGTAACAACCTAGGGGCCATTTAACCAATAACCCTCACCGTTCCCATTTAATTTCGATTAAACCAGAATAAACGATCAACGAGGTTAATCCTGTGGCTAAAAAAACTGTAGCAAATCTGTCAGCATCAGAACTATCCGGTAAGAAAGTGCTGGTGCGTGCTGACTTTAACGTACCCCTTGATAATGGCTCTATTAGTGATGATACCAGGATTCGGGCGGCTCTGCCTACCATTCAAGATCTGACCTCTAAAGGGGCTAAAGTGATTCTGAGCAGCCACTTTGGCCGTCCCCAAGGTCAAGTAGTTGAATCAATGCGCTTAACTCCTGTGGCGGCGCGTTTGTCGGAACTTTTGGGCAAAACCGTTAAGAAATGTGACGATTGCATTGGAGAGGAAGTCGCCGTAGCAGTGGGGGCCATGAGTGATGGCGATGTGCTGTTACTGGAAAATGTTCGCTTCCATGCAGCCGAAGAGAAAAATGATCCGGAATTTGCCAAGCAGTTGGCTTCGGTAGCGGATCTGTATGTAAATGATGCTTTTGGTACTGCACACCGCGCCCATGCTTCCACTGAAGGGGTGACTAAATATCTGAGTCCCTGTGTGGCGGGTTATTTGATTGAGAAGGAATTGCAGTTCCTCCAAGGGGCGATTGAAAGCCCTCAACGTCCCCTAGCAGCGATTATTGGTGGTTCTAAGGTATCTAGCAAAATTGGTGTCATTGAAGCGTTACTTGACAAATGCGACAAGTTGTTGCTGGGTGGCGGCATGATTTTCACATTCTACAAAGCCAGGGGGCTGAGTGTGGGTAATTCCCTGGTGGAAGAAGATAAGCTGGAGTTGGCTAAGTCCCTGGAAGCGAAGGCGAAAGAAAAAGGGGTAACTATGTTGTTACCTACAGATGTGGTTTTGGCTGATAAGTTTGCGGCTGATGCTGATTCTCAAACTGTTAGCGTTGAAGCAATTCCTGATGGTTGGATGGGATTGGATATTGGCCCTGATTCGGTTAAGGTTTTCCAAGAAGCCTTGGGAGACTGCAAAACTGTCCTCTGGAATGGTCCTATGGGAGTGTTTGAGTTTGAGAAGTTTGCGGCGGGTACTCGGGCGATCGCTCAAACTTTGGCAGAACTAACCAGCACCGGTACTACTACAATTATCGGTGGCGGCGACTCGGTGGCGGCTGTGGAACAATTGAATTTGGGTGAAAAGATGAGCCACATTTCTACAGGTGGTGGGGCTAGTCTGGAACTCCTCGAAGGGAAGCAACTTCCCGGTATTGTGGCTTTAGATGATGCCTAATTGCCGTTGGTAAAAGGATTTTGGGGTAAGTCTGTAAGTGCGATCGCTTACCCCAACACACCTATTTAGAACTGACCCACCGCGTTGAAAATGCTTGTGGAGTCGGTAGTCGCGGGAGTTTCAAGAGTCCGATCATGGTCAATCAATGTTCGGGAATGTTCAGCTTAAATGAATCAGTAATTGAGTGCTATAGTAAAGTTGAAATAAGCAAGAATCCCCCGTTAGATGGCTCTAGCAATTAACGGCGGAAGTATCAAACTATAAAATATCCCATTACTTCGACGAGGTGGGAAGTGGGTGTCTAATGGTCTAGCTTGGTTCGCTTACTCGGTGGATGAACTCAAAAGTAGGAAGCCAGAGACAGCGGTGGTGAGTTTGTGCAACTTGTCTTCAGATTCTAGGAAGTTTGAGGAAGTACCCCAAGGAAGTCGCAAGACTTAGCGCCGGGTAGCTTAATACTGAGGATAATTTCTTTGAGTGTGGGGGAGAAGCAACGGAGGGCAGCAAAATGCTTCAGTTCCATAACATCCTCAGATCTAAACTGGGACGCTACCTAACTATCAATATGGTTGCGCTTCTGGTCTATCTGGGGCTAATCTGGATCACCATTGAGACTTTAATGCTCAATGCCATGGAAGCCATATTATGGCCAGCGGCGGGATGGTCTTTAGTGGTTTTAATCTGGTGGGGGGGTAAATGTTGGCCGGGAATTGTTCTCGGTGCTTTGTTTTCTAACTATTGGCTGACGGGTCACTACGGTTATCTGGGATTCATTAGGACTCTGGGAACCCTCCTAGAAGCTGGCGCGGGTTGGTGGATGTTAAAAAGGATCGGTTTCTCTCCGGCTTTAGCCCGCCTCAAGGATGTACTGGGACTAGCTATTCTAGCTGGAGCCCTCTCGAGTCTGATTAATTCTACTATTACTCCGATCGCATTATTAATCGCTGGAGAAATTAAACCCGATACATTAATCGATATTTGGGTAACATGGTGGCTGGGAGATACCATTGGCGTTCTGCTATTAGCCCCGGTACTTCTGACTTGGGCTCATCGATTTCGGATTAAATATCAACAGACCAGAGACTTGCAGGAGTCAACTGGCAATTATTGGAGTTGGCTATTACCAGAAAGCTGGGAAATTCTCAAAAACCCCAAGCAACAGCTATGGCTGCCTAAATTATTCAGCTATCTGGAAATAACCATCTGGTTCCTACTATTTTCGGCTTTGAATTGGTTTGTATTCTGTTCCAGAACCCGGGTTCTCACTATTCACTACCCCCTAGAGTACCTGCCATTTCCACTATTAGTCTGGGCTTCCCTGCGTTTTGGTCAGCGAGGAACTGCGATCGCTCACTTATTAACGGCAACATTTGCCGTCTGGGGTGTCCTACGGGGTAGTGGTCCTTTTATGAACAACCTTAACGAAAATCCCCAAGTCTTTTCTCTACAAGCCTTTATTTTGGTGATGACTGTCACCGGTTTATTTTTGGCGGGTGCGGTGGAAGAACGACAAACTGTAGAAGCCTCTCTACGTTCGGGGGAAGCTAGTTTAGCTACCGCTCAACGTATTGCTAAGTTAGGACACTGGGAATTAGATATCCCACAACTAACCTGTACTTGGTCTGATCAGTTGTACCGCATTTTTGGCGTTAATCCTCAGCAAGTGACTCCCAGCATTGATAGCTTGATGCAATATATCCATCATCAGGATCGCCCACGGGTGGAAAATGCTATTTCTCAAGCTATCTCAGAGCAAATTCCCTATTCTATAGATTATCGGATTGCACGCCCTGACGGTCAAGAACGATTTGTGGTTGAACAGGCGATCGTTACTCCTACCCATATTACTAGCACTGTTCAGGATATCACGGAACGCAAACGAGCCGAAATTGCTTTAAGAGCTAGTGAGGAAAGGTTTTCGCGGGTGTTTAAGGCTAGTCCCATTGGTATTAGTATTACTACTGTTGAAGAAGGCCGATTTGTGGATGTCAATGATAGTTTTCTTCAGCAATTGGGGTGGAGTCGAGAACAGGTCATTGACCGCACTTTTGAGGATTTGGAAATGTGGGATGCTGAACAGATTAACCCCATTTTACAAAGGATTACTAATGGCGATCGCCTCAGTAATTTAACCGTTCAAGTTCGCCATAAATCAGGAGCAATTCGAGATTGGTTAATCGCCATTGAACCTATCCAATTAGAAAATACTCCCTGTTTGCTTATTCTGGCTAGTGATATCACTGAACATAAGCAGGCTGAGGAACTCCGTAGAGCTAAAGAAGCTGCTGAACAGGCTAACCAAGCTAAAAGCCTATTTTTAGCTAACATGAGTCATGAACTTCGCACTCCCTTAAATGCTATTCTTGGCTACAGTGAATTACTACAAGAAGACGCTGAAGACCTCGGACAGGATGATTGGGTGGCAGACTTGAAAAATATCCACGTGGCTGGTCAACATCTCCTCACCTTAATTAGTGATATTCTCGATTTTTCTAAGATTGAAGCTGGCCGCATGAATTTTCACTTGGAAAAATGTCAAATTAATACCTTGCTTTGGGAAGTGGAAACTACTATAGCACCCTTGGCAGACAAAAATCATAATCAATTTACCCTAGAGGTTGCGCCCGGTCTTGACTTGATGTATACTGATTTAACCAAGGTGAGACAGTCACTGCTTAATCTGTTAAGTAATGCCTGTAAATTTACCGAACAAGGACAGGTGACTTTACGAGTATGGAAACAGTTAATTCCCGCCACAGATTTACCGGATTTACCCGTTTATCACTCCCTAGAATCTCCCGAAGAAGAACTCTCAGAAATTCCCTTTATCTTTTTTCAAGTTCAGGATCACGGAATTGGTATGAATGAGCGACAAATCGCCACGGTTTTTAGCCCCTTTACCCAAGCTGATGAAAGTACAACCCGTAAATATGGGGGGACTGGTTTAGGACTTTCTATCACCCATAAATTATGTCAGATGATGGGTGGTGACCTCTGGGTGGAAAGTGAGTTAAACAAAGGGTCAACCTTCACCATGCGATTACCTCAATATATGTATCAGGGACAAAATCAAACTTGAACATTTCACTTAACTATTAATCCACTATTAACTATTTTCCCAGATTATGACAATTCAATGGTATCCCGGTCATATTGCTAAAGCTGAACGCACCCTCACAGAACAACTTAAACGAGTTGATGTTGTCCTGGAAGTTCGCGATGCTCGTATTCCCTTGGCTACTCACCATCCTAAAGTATCTCAATGGGTATCCCAAAAGCCACGATTATTGATTATTAATCGCCAAGATATGATTCCTCCCCATATACAACAACAATGGCAACAGTGGTTTGAGGAACACCAGGAAATCCCCTATTTTACCAATGCTCAACAGGGAGATGGGGTCGATGCAGTAGTACGCGCTACTAAACAGGCTGGGGAACAGTTGAATCAAAAACGTCAGCAACGGGGAATGTTGCCCCGACCTGTCCGGGCTGTGGTGATTGGATTTCCCAATGTCGGTAAGTCGGCTTTGATTAATCGACTTTTGGGGCGGCGAGTGGTAGAAAGCGCTCGACGGGCTGGGGTGACTCGAAAGTTACAGTGGGTCAGGATTTCTAAGCAAATTGAATTGTTGGATGCGCCAGGGGTCATTCCTAGCCGTATTGAAAATCAACAGGATGCTCTCAAGTTGGCGATTTGTGAGGATATTGGTGAGGCGGGTTATGATAACCAACGGGTGGCCGCGGGTATGGTCGATTTGTTTCAAGATCTCCAAATTCACCATAAACTGACCGATCGCTATTCTCTGGCGATCGCTTCGGAAAATGGAGAGTCTTATCTACAAGCCTTGGCTGATCAACGCTTTCAAGGAGATTTGGAACGCACCGCACGACAACTACTTAATGATTTTCGCAAGGGCTTATTAGGCGCGATCGCTTTGGAAATTCCACCATCTTGATTTTACTCAGTTTGACAGCACATACCATAAATCACTGTTTTTGTCAAGTCGCCGATTTTCGATCGCTCCGAATTTCCCCAAAACTCGTGCATCGCTAAACTTGAAATTCCTACTGCGATCGTCTAAAGCTCACCATATAATCGTCTTTTGGGGCTATATTTTGCTTAGTTCACGTAAAACTCCTGGGAGGGTTGGAAGCTCCGTGATTGATCGCGGAGAGGAAAACCGACTCAAGCGGCTGACCGCCGCCAGCACCCCCTTGCGGGGTGGAGGGGTATGGTTGCCCCTCCATGGAGCTATGGTTGGCTCCGACTCCCTTGCGGGGTAATGTTTGCTTCGCTAATGTTCAGAGTCGGTACTTTCCAAATCGCACTGTCTTAACCCCTTAGGACTGTTTAACGATTTGGTTCTAGTGCCTGGAACTAGCACGCATTCCAGGGTAGGAACTTTAACTCTTGCTCTGAACGTAGCCAGTTAAGGCTTAAACTGGTCAGCTACCTGAAAGCGGGGGGCAGGAAGCCCCCGTGCTTCAGCCGGGGGTGCTGACATAAACCCCAGTGGATTTTTATTTACATAAATCTACCACAACCCCCATTCTGTCGTCAACTATTTGATAATCACTAGCAATAAAAATGTCATAAATATTTACAATCTTTTAAATATTAAAACTATTTGCAAATTTTAAATTAGCAAAACTTATCGCCGCCCGGCTTTTTGGGGAAGGGGGGTTGACAATTTGGGGGAAAATCGGATATACTTTTATTATAATGGTAATCTGTTTTCCAAAAAAATATATATAAATATTACAATTATGTTATATATAACCTATAATATCAGAAAATAGAGGATAATGTCAACCCCTTTTGAATAGAAAAATCGGGTTATTATGGATGATAGTGTATGATGAGTACAATTTGCCCTAGTCGATAATTTGAGTGTGGTGTGATGAAACCGATTTACATTTTAGGTGCAGGTCCAGCGGGGTTAGCTGCGGCTTATACTCTCACCAGTCAGGGAATTCCTGTAGTAGTAGTAGAAAGAGATAAGCGGGTGGGGGGACTAGCGAAAAGTATCGAGTATGAAGGGTTTATTCTCGATTTCGGACCCCATCGATTTTTCACCAAATTATCGCCTGTGGTGAAACTATGGAATCAAGTATTAGGAAAAGACCAGGTAACAGTTAATCGACTTACCCGCATTTATTACGGGGGAAAATACTTTAGTTATCCTCTCCAAGCCAAACAGGTGCTTTCCGCGTTGGGGTTATTAGAGACAGTTAAAATACTTTCGTCTTATGTGAAAGTGCGTTTATTTCCTAAACCCCAGCCCGATAATTTTTCCGAGTGGGTGATTGGTAAATTTGGGAGACGGCTGTTTGAGATTTTCTTTGAAAGTTACACCGAGAAACTTTGGGGAATTCCTTGTACAGAAATTAGCGCCGACTGGGCGGCACAAAGAATTAAGGGTTTGTCCTTATATAAAGCGGTGGTTAATGCCTTATTGGGAAATGATGGTAAAGTCAAAACCTTGATTGACCAATTCCAATTTCCTCGGTTGGGTTCTGGTCAACTTTATGATAAAATAGCTGATTATTTAAATCAGCATCAGCAGCCTTTATTACTGAATACCGAAGTGATTGAGGTACATCATAATGATGGTGAGGCTACCCATGTGACTGTCCGCAACCGTGAGACTAAAGAAGTGCAAACTTTTCCCTGTGGGGGGGTGATTTCTTCTATTCCGTTAACTTTATTGGTGGAAGAGTTGAAAACAGCACCGCCTCAGCCAGTGATAGAATCAGCGCGATCGCTTAAATTTCGGAATACCATTTTAGTCTATTTAATTATTGATGATGGTCATTTATTCCCCGATAACTGGCTATATATTAATGACCCCAGGGTGAAATTAGGAAGGGTGACAAATTTTGCCAATTGGTCGCCGGAAATGTTACCCAATAATCATCAAACTCCCCTCTGTTGTGAGTATTGGTGCAATTTTGATGATCAGTTATGGAATTGTCCAGAGGAGGACCTGCGACGCATGGCGCAAGCCGACCTGATGAAAATTGGATTACTCCAAAAGCAGCAGGTTTCTGGGGGGTTTGTTGTGCGTTTACCTCGGACTTATCCGATATATGCCGGAAATTATAAAGCCTCTTTAGCAACCATTGAGGAGTATTTTAAAGGCTTCCAGAATTTGCAGTTGGTCGGTCGATATGGTGCATTTAAGTATAATAATCAAGACCATAGCCTCTTGATGGGAATTTTGGCGGCGGAAAATGTCATGACCCCCGGAAAACATAACCTCTGGAATGTCAATAGTGATAGTGAATATGTCGAGGAAGCCGAAGCCGACACCCCCACCACAGTGGCGGCGGTTTCCCGAAAATCTCGCCGTCGTCAGGCGATCGCTACTTTGCGACAGTTTGGCGGTTATTTACTCACCGGGGGAAGTGCGACAGTTGTAGATGTTTTGGTGTTTTCTCTTCTTACCCAGGCGGGAATTTGGTATGTTTACGCCTTGGGAATTAGTTACTTTTTGGGATTAAGTACCAATTTCTGGTTAAGTCGTCGGTTTGTGTTTGGTATTTACTGGCGTAATTGGTTGATGCAATATGGGGTGTTTGCGACAGTCGCCTTAAATAGCTTATTGGCGAATTTGGGGTTATTACAATTGTTGATTAATGAATTGGGATGGTCTCCTACCCCTGCTAGACTCGTAAGCGCCGCCTGTGTAGCCTTAATTAGCTTTACCGGACATAAGCTATATTCCTTTTCGTCTGGCGATCGCGTTTCCAGTTGGGAGTCTTAGGTAAAAATGAGCGATCGCAAATTTACCCCGTCACCAAGTTTAGCTGTAGTCCTGATAATTACCCTTACCAGTTGGATGATTTTTGTTCCCCTGGTCAACCCCATTGCTATCCCTCTCGGAAACAATACCACCGGGGTAATTTCCCAAGCCAGCATTGAGAATATCAGTCCCTATACAGATTATCTCAAATATCTGATTTTGCTATTTACTCCCCCCCTGCTAACTCTGATAGTTTGGAAATTTGGGAAAATATCGCTGGGAGAATATCTCCATTCTGTCATTAACATTACCGCCAAAACTCTCAGCCAAAATTGGTTTTTAGCAACCGTTACTGGAATTTTACTCTTAGCTTGGGTCATTAATATTCCTTTCAATCAGTTTCCAATTACCTCCCTTTTGCGGGACTCCTTCCACGAGGGAGAATTTTTAGGATTTTGGCCGAATTTCTCCCAACTGGAAAAGCCATTTATTAATACCGTCTTAATTCATGGCTATGGTATGGATGTTTTACCCACAGAAATAGCCATGAGGTTGATTAGCAATGATAATGGAATTGTATTGACTCGGCTATTTGTTAATCTCCAAAATGCACTCACTGCTGTAGGCTATTTTTGGATTTTGTGGGAAATCACCGGGTTAGTAGGATTAAAAAAGTCAAAATTACCCATTTTTTTACTCTTCTGTTTATTCGCGTGTATTTTTGATGGCATTTTCTTCAAGTTTGACGGAAGGCGAGGGACTTGGTTTGTCTTTCAACTCGCCATCACTCTCCGTTATTTTCGCCTATTTATACCCTGGGAAAAGCCAGAAGACTTAAAATCTAATCATGTCCGAGATAACCGCCATTTTCATAGCCGACAAGCCATAATTTTATCCCTGTTGGTGGGGTTGTCTATTCCTGGGGGTTTTTTATATGTGTATGACCGCGCCATATATTTCCTAGCCGTTTATTTGATTACCTGTATCATCAGCCTATTTTTACCTTCCCCAATTCGCAAGACTTGGTTAACTGTAACTTCCACCGGGGTAGTAGTTTCCTTCACGGCGATCGCCATTTTTTTAGGACTAGATCAAGTCAATGCGATCGCCTCTCAAATCGCCTACTGGGGAAAATATGGTCGCTACATTTCCTTCATTCCCCTTCCCCCCTTCCAAATGACCTTTATCTCTCAAAAATTCTGGCTATCTATTCTCATTCAAGCCGGAGTTTTAACCTATCTCACCTGGGACTTAATCAACCATAAATTCCAACTAAAACCCTTTGTCCGCAAACATTTATTTACCCTAATTCTCCTATCCGCCGCCGGGGTTTATATGAGAATAACCTTAGACCGCAGTGATTTAGGTCATGCTTATCACGGCGCAATGATGACAGCATTGTTAAGTGTATATTTATTACTCTTGGCTTATCGGCGATATCTCGAAAATCCCCTACATAAATTAACCCTAACTTTGCCGCAAAAGCTGATTATAGGAGTGTTATTGATATTTATTCTGACCTCAGAATCTGGTTTTAATGTCCTGGAAGCATCCCAGAAACTCTCGCGCCTCCCAGCCGCTATCTCTATCCCTGATGCTGAATTACTCAAACCCGATTATTTAGAAGCCAAAAATGTCATGTCAGCCGAAATAGCCAATCAATCCTGTTTTTTTAATGTCACATCAGAGGGATTGTGGTATTATCTATATAATAAGCCATCCTGTTCTAAATATAGCTATGTTTTGTATGCCAAACCTACCGTCGCCCAAAACCGGGTAATTGAAGACTTGGAAACGACCCAACCGCCCATAATTTTATTAACTAATGATGTCTGGTTTCAAAACCCCTGGGATGAAGTCTTAAAAGCCGATTCAGCCTCTCTAATTTATCAATACATTTTACAACAATATCGCCCTCACAAATTCGTCCAATCCCATTGGTTTTGGCGACGGAGTGATATGCCCCCAACTTTCGCCACTACCGACCAATTTAATGGCGCAATTGATGTCATTCCAGAATCACCAATTCGGGTAGGTCAACCCTCAGTTTTAACCGGGTGGGGAGTAATTCCCGAAACCCGAAAACCTGCTGATGCTGTTTATCTCAGTGTCGGGGAGAATAACCAGTTAATTGCTGTGGGAGAGGTAAATATTCCTCGCTGGGATGTTGCTAGTGTTTTAGGAATTCGTGAATATGCACAATCTGGTTGGAGGCTAAGGATTCCCACCGCTAGTTTACCCTCTGGCGAAATATCTTTAAAGGTTTGGGCTTATAATTCCGAAAACCACCAGCTAACCCAAATTGGAGAAGCGATTGACATCATTAAACTAAATCGGGATGGGGCGAGGACCTGATGAGCCCGGTCAATTACCCCATATCTATGGAAGATTCAGCCAATCAATTGACAAAAACTCCACATCTGGGGTTATAGTATAAATCCCCTAAATCCCAATTGATTGTATAGGCAGTGTGGGGTGTGCCTAATTTCCTGGAGATATCGTGAATCATCTGATAGAATGGAACGCAAGCTGCGTTGACCCAGAGCTAACTCAATTAAATGTTATCCCCCTAGAAGGCGATCGCCCTTTAGATTATCTGCTGTATGCCGACAACCTACCCAGACGCAATGGTGGTCGAGTATGCGATCGCATTCTTAAACGCTATAGTCATGTTAACCAAGGGGGCTGGTGGTGTTCAGGTGTCGATATCTTAACCGGAAACGAGGATCTGTGGGGATGCTTCAAACCCGCCAAACCTCGCCTTAGCAGTCACAGCAATAAACCCATAAAATACGAACATCCTCCCCAAACCGCCACCGGAATTTTTGCCTTGCGAGTCTCCCAATCAATTTGGGAAGCGATCGCCCATCGTCACAGTTTAACCATTTCCCCCGAAGCCATACAACCAGACCGCGCCGATTTAGGATTTTGGGAGTGGGTCATTGATCATCACGAAATTCCCATCTGTATCACCGAAGGCGCAAAAAAAGCCGGATCACTACTTACTGCTGGATACCCAGCCATAGCCCTTCCCGGTATTAACGGCGGCTATCGAGTCCCGCGAGACCAATGGGGAAACCGCATCGGAAAATCTCAGTTAATTCCAGAATTACAAAAACTAGCCAGCCAAGGTCGCCAAATCTATATTGTCTTTGATAGCGATACCAAACCTAACACCATCAAAGCCGTAGACGCAGCTATCCGCCAAATGGGATATCTTCTCAGCCGCAGAGGTTGCCATACTAAAGTCATTACCTGGAAACCCCAATTAGGGAAAGGTGTTGATGATCTCATTGCGACCCAAGGAGTAGAAGCCCTACATCAAGCCTATCAAGCCGCTACACCCCTGGAAACCTGGCGCGCCATCTCCCACTCACGCTTGACCTATTCCGCCGATTTAAACCTCAATTGTCCCTATCTCCCAGAGGATTTAGCTATCCCTCAAGCCTCCCAATTGGTGGCGATTAAATCCCCCAAAGGTAGCGGGAAAACTAGACTCCTAGAAAATCTCGTTAAACAAGCCAGTGATAAAGGTCAGTCTGTCCTGGTTATCGGTCATCGTATCCGCTTAGTAGAATCTCTCTGTCAGCGGTTTGGTTTAAACTATATGAAAGCCGGAATGGGGACGGTTATCAGTCGTCCTGGGGAGGGTTATGGATTATGTATTGATTCCCTGCATCCCTCTTCCTCCCTGGGTTTTAACCCCAATAATTGGTCTAATACTTTGGTGATTTTTGATGAAGTTGAACAGATAATTTGGCATGGTCTAAATTCCGACACCTGTCGCCAATATCGAGTCGCTATATTGCGATCGCTAAAAGTTTTATTGCAAAATGTCTTCATGTCCAATGGTCGGGTAGTTATCGCTGATGCTGACCTCAGTGATACTACTATTGATTATCTCAAAGCCTTATCGGGAATTCCCCTAACTCCCTTTATTATCGAAAACCATTTTCGACCTGCTGCTGATCAGGCTTGGAATGTTTATCACTATGGCGGTCATACTCCTAAACAATTAGTTAAAGACCTAGAAAATCATCTCGCTAATGGCGGTCGTCCCTTTGTGTGTTTGTCCGCCCAAAAGTTAGCTAGTAAGTGGGGGACTTCCACCTTAGAAGCCTATTTTAAAGCGCAATTTCCTCAACTGAAAATCCTCCGTATTGATTCCCAGTCTTTGGCTGACCCTCATCATCCCGCCTACGGTTGCATCAACCGACTTAATCATATTTTAGCAGATTATGATCTGGTTTTGGCTTCCCCTGCTATTGAAACTGGGGTGAGTATTGATTTAAAAGGTCATTTTACCTCCGTATGGGGTATCGCCCAAGGGGTTCAATCTGAAAATTCTGTGCGTCAGGCTTTGGCTAGAATTCGCGAAAATATACCTCGACATCTGTGGATAGCTTCCCACGGTTTAAATAGGTTGGGAAATGGCGCTTTATCTATGGCTTCCCTGCTGAGTTGTAGCCATCGCTTAACTCAGTTAAACATTCGTTTATTACAACAGTCAGATTTTGATGATTTTGATGATTTGGAAATGGGGTTTCAAGCTGAGTCTTTAATGTGTTGGGCTAAAATTGCCGTCCGGTTTAATGCTACTATGACCCGCTATCGGGAATCTGTATTGGCTGGCTTGGAAGCTGAAGGTCATCAATTATCACCCGTTTCTCCCCCTTGCGAAACTTCTGATTCTGATTTGGTGGCTGACCATCACCTTAAACCTAGTTTAACTGATTTGATTGACGCTGTGCGCGATCGCAATTATCAGACCGAATGCTGGGCTATATCTAACGCTACAGATTTAAGTGATTTGGCATATCATGTTTTGCAAAAAAAAGTGTTTAAAACTCCTGCTGAAAGTCAATCTTTACGCAAACATCAGTTAAAATTGCGCTATGGTATTCCCGTTAATCCTGAATTGATAACTAAGGATGACCAGGGATGGTATGAAAAATTAAAATTGCATTATTTCTTAACTGTGGGTCGCCCTTTCCTGTCCGCGAGAGATGCGCGAATAGCACAGGATTTGGGACAACGAGGAAAAGGTAGTTTATTTGGTCCTGATTTTAACCGATCGCAATTAGGCGCGGTCGTCGCTACTCTGGAATTATTACGCTTTCCTACTTTATTACAACAGGAAAATCGGGAGTTTAAAAATACTGATCCTGATTTACAGCAAATGGCGAAGCTGGCTTTAGGCGATCGCACTGCTATTAAGTCTATTATCGGAATAGGGTTAGCACCACGATCTACCCCCATTATGGTATTAAGTCGCTTTCTTGATCAAATTGGCTATGGCTTAAAATGCGATCGTCTCGAAACTTATGCCAAAAAACGACATCGGGTCTATCAATTACTTATCCCTGATGATGACAGAAATCTTGTCTTTCAACAATGGTTGAATCATTCTGGGGGTTGACAACTGTTGTCGAGTCGTGATAGGCTATTGACATATAGTTTATAGCATAATGGATAATTGACCCAAAAAATAAAATTGCTAATATTCCCATTATGTAACATAGTACCACGAGCCACCTACAAAATCAACCCCCCCAGTGCCAAAAAGCCGTTTTTTCTAACACTTCTTAATTTTTTGTTACATAAATTAACACAATAGCCGATATAGAGACAGGGGGTGGTTTGTGTATGGGGTGAGATCAACCGCCAATTCCCAAGCGACTGGCTAAGGTAGGGGTAAGGGGAAAGAGGGTAATAATCATCATAAAGATAGCCAGGAGTCCCAAAGCGGCGCGGGTGTCGTCGGGTTCAGTGAGTTCATTAAGGCTAGGACGTTCGAGGTTACGCTGTAAAATCAGGATAACCGCCGCCCAATACAAAGCCAGGGGATTGACCAAAGAAGCGATCGCCAAAACAATAAAAGTAGCAAAAGTAGACCTTCCAGCGACTTT
Source organism: Limnospira sp. (assembly GCF_051859755.1). Classification (NCBI taxonomy): domain Bacteria; kingdom Bacillati; phylum Cyanobacteriota; class Cyanophyceae; order Oscillatoriales; family Sirenicapillariaceae; genus Limnospira; species Limnospira sp. The sequence continues at coordinate 35,025 of NZ_JBIMLI010000010.1, read as the reverse complement.
GCGCCCAAAGATAGACTGGATAATGCGACCACCATCTAACTGTCCGGCTGGCATTAAATTAATAGCAGTAATCACCAAGCCTAGCCAACCAATAATAGTCAAGGGATGAACATCGACAATACTTTGTTTGAGGGCGTTTCCGAGAATCAATTTGGAAAGTAGCCCGACCAAAACAGAACCCTGGAAAAAGCTAGTGGGAACTTGAAACAAACTACCTTGGTGGGAAAGTATCAATCCAGCCAATAGCATAAGTAGTGATAACAAACCCCCGGCGGCGGGTCCAGCTAGGGCGACATCAAATAAAACCTTCCGGTTGGGAAGTAGAGACTCAAATCGGTTAAAAGCGCCAAAGGTGCCGATTTGTACAGTAGGAATGAAAAAGGGGAGACTAAATTTAACCTGGTGGCGGTTGGCGATAACTTGATGGGCGATTTCATGGGCGGCGAGAACCGATCCTATACCGATCGCAATAGGTAAGACTTCCCCATAACGATTATGTTCACCAAAGAAGTCGAAGCCCAAAAGTAGACCCCCGGCTTGAAAAATAGTGGCGACTGTAATCACCAGTAAAACCAGGGCGAGGATTTTTTGTCCATCTGTAGCGGGTTGGGGGTCTTTGCTACTGGGAAGGACAATGACAACGGGTTTACCGTCAGGATTTTCGATTAAAAATAAACGGAAGCGATCGCCCATTTTTTCTTGAAGGCTGCGGCTGAGACGACCATGGACCTCTTCCGGGTCACTGCGAAGGTTCCCCTTAAAAATCACTCCCTCTTGATAGGGGAAAGTTTCCGTGGCGAAAAAGGTATCAATGCCAAAAATACCTTGGATAACTTTTAGGTCTTCTGGGTTGATAGCTGTAGTTTCAGTTTGGGGAGTCCCTGGTGTTTCCCGGCTGGTGTCGCTGAGGTTAACAGCTTCTGGGGTAGGAGTTTCCCCCTCTTGAGGAATCTGTGGGTTGTTGTCATCTAATTCTTCAGCCAGCGATCGCAGTTTTCGCCCCAAGTAAATGTAAATACCCGTGGCGGCGACGAATAACAGCAGAATGCTGACAAAGTTAATATAGATGCCAAAGGCAGTTAGCCCAAAAAATAATAGCCAGGGTCCCATCAGAGATACTGACTGTAGCCATGAGAGAATGCCAGCTTTTCCATAAGGTCTAGCGCGGTAGTACCCCCAAGTCAGAATCCCTAGGGAAATTAGTAAGATAAAAATTGTAGTGTTGTCCGATGCAATAAACATTCTCTTCCTTTTTGTCGAGTCCCAAAAATCAGGCGATCGCGTCTTTTAGTTCCTTTTAATACAATAACCGTTCTGAGAAACAAGACGAGAACCCACAACAGTCTAATTTGCTTCCGAGTCAGCCTCCGGCGAAGGTTCACCAGCATTTTTTTCGGTAAGTTCCCTCCCTTGTACCATATCGCGCCGGGTGGCTTCCCGTAGTTGTTCCCGCAGGGCTGGCATTACCGCTAACGCCCTAGTCCAGTCAGGAATTTGCGCCCCCGCTGGGTTGCGGAAATATTCGTCCCCGGCTTCTGCGATCACCTGTTCAAAGATTTCTACAGTCATTTCTTCCTGGTGGCGATCGTAGTGTAGGTTATTAAATCGGGCATCAAGAAAATATTGTCTCGTGTAGTCTTGTGCTTCTCGCCGAAATTTTACCCGCAAAGTATGGATTTGTTCCCGGCTAATGGTAACTCTTTCCATTTCTACTAGGGTTCTGAGAATTGAACGGAAAATATCCCGGCACATCTTCCGCAGGCCTTCATTGCTGGATCTTCCTAGGCTTTGATGTTTATGGTCGAAAATCCCTAAGTCGATTTGGGCGATACGTTTATCGGCAACATTGCGGTAGACTTCTGCTAATAACCCGATTTCTAACCCCCAGTTACCCGGAATGCGAGTATTCAGGGCCAGGTCATCGGTCAGGGCAAATTCTCCCGACAGGGGGTAACGATAGGCGCTAAGATACCGGAGGTAATTGTTATAGCCAAATACATCCATCATTGCTGTCAGTAACGGTGTCACAAACAGACGCACTACCCGACCATGAAAACCTAGGGGTTCCCCTCCTATGCGCGCGTAGTAGGCTTTATTGAAGGCCAAGCCTAAGTCCTTCTCCACTAGGGGAAATAACAATTTGAGCGGATAGGATTTATCATAGGTGGTAATATCTGCATCATGGAGAGCGATCGCTTCCGCTTGCAGGGATGCTAAACCTAGTCCTAACCATACCGCTTGACCTTTACCTTTAAAACTCAATAGATCTAGCCCCTTTTCCCTTAATTTGTTCAAAAGTTGAGTCACGCGGGGTCCGTTTTCCCAAATTACTAGGGTCGGTTGGGGCATGATTTCAAAAAATTGAACCGTGCTGGCATATTGTTCTAAGGTGGTTGCTCGCACACATATTACAACAGTTCTGACAAATTCACAGTCTTTTAAGCAATCGCGAATTTGAGTCAGCGCCGGTCTTTCTAGTTCTTCATACAACGCCGGAATTAGGACGGCTGTTGGGGAAATTTCACTGAGTTGGGTTAAGCGACCTTCTAATAATTCTAGGTCACAGCCAAAATCGTGGATTGTGGTAATTAATTCTTGTTTATAATCCATAAAAAAAGCCCAACTCTCAAACCATTAGATGCTACAATTGTAGAATAGATGGTAACATTTTTATCTCGATATGGCTAGAATTGAACGAGACATTTTGCCGATCGCATAATCATTAAATATTGTTTAAGTTGACACTGCAAATTCTTCCGGGTCAATCCCCCAGTTCACCCACTTAATCGCCGCCCTAGCTGAGGTCATATCTGGGGGAACCCGCAGGACATGAATTGATTTGGTACTCCCACAGGTCATTTTTAATAATAAAATTGGCTCGTTTTCCTGATAGTTATCAATTTTTAATAAATTATATTCCCGCCAATTATCTAATTCTACCGAATCGAGTTCTTGGCAAATTCTGCCATAACCTATCCCCTCAATTAACACCCTTATTCGTTCCGCATTTGGTTCCGTTAATAACCATTGTGATTGCCATGGATTTGGGTGCAGTTTGCCGTATTTTTCCGGTAACCTTACCCCCTGGACGTGACAGCAAAATCCATCGGAAAATTCGATGGCGGCTTCCCCTTCGGCGTGGAGGCGATCGCTTTCATCCACACTATGACGGATTAACTCAACCCCCCATAGATAATCTTCTCGGAAAATCCAGCCATGATGGGCGTAGACCTGATAACCGTCCTCAAATACCATAGCGGGTTTGGCGATCGCGTGCAAGCGAGACCTGTTATCTGTTAACCTCGTGAAATCATGAGGCTGATTAGCTTTTTCCTTGGCTGATTTAATCAGACATCTCATCACTTCCATGTCCCATTGATTTAATTGGTTTCATATTCCCAGCTATCAGGTCAGCCATAGCGCATAACCACTACAAAAACTGTAATCAATTTTACCAAATTTGAGGATAGTTGCTAAGTGATCAACCAGAAATCGCAGATTTTGTTCAAATCAGACTTGCCAAAAAATTCGATTTGTAGTATGGCTTGGTGGAATGGCATAATCGTCCATTATATCAGTTTTCGGGAAAAATACAAATAAATAGTTAAGAATTATTGACCGGGAAAATCATCTGGAAAAAAAATATAAAAATGTCATTTTTATCTTACAATTTTAGGCTAGAAGAAATATGATAATGAATCAAATGGTGTGATCGATTGGTGGTTCAACGTCGCCATAGCTTGTCATTTATACCAAAAAGGTTTGATAATTTTTGATGGTAGAAATAACCGGATAGTTGAGGGAATCAGGCGAGGAATCAGCCAATTGATCCAAAAAAGGGAAATAGTCAATACAGATGCTACCAACAACGGAGGGAAACCGTTAGCCAGCTAAAGCGATCGCATCTGTGTGGGACCAGAGAAGCCGTCAACACTCATCAAATAACTTTGGAGGTATAAAGCCATGATTGCTGTTAGTCGCACCAAAAGCAAAGGATCTAGACTAAGCCTAACGACTACAGAAGAGACATTTCCCGTCAGTTACTCAACCCTAGCCTGTGATGCTTTACTTTCCAAGGTACTGCCTAAGTATAGACTCGAAGCAGTCCAGAGTTGTGAATTTTGGCATCGAGGCTTGAGTGATATATATGTAATCGAAACATCGATCAGATCCTACATTCTCAGAGTGTCCCATCATCATTGGCGGTCCAGGTCAGAAACCCAATTCGAGTTAGACCTGTTGGACTTTCTGCGGAAACGAGATATTCCCGTTTCGCACCCGTTAAGGACTTGGGAGAATCAACTGTTAGTAGAAATTAATGCACCGGAGGGGAAACGATATGCAGCCCTGTTCACCTACGCATCAGGACAAATCCCCCTAGGAGACTTAAACTCTAGCCAAAGTCGCCAACTAGGTCAAACTGTCGCCCGTCTTCATCAGGTTTCTCGTCACTTCCATACAGACCATTACCGATCGCCACTAACCCTAGAATACCTCTTAGATCGTTCCGTAGAAGCGATCGCCCCCTTCCTACAATTGCGATCGTCTGACCTATCAGACTTACATAATACAGCAGAGAGAATCCGGGCTCAACTAGCTGATTTCCCCAAAAACGCTGACCTATGGGGAATTTGTTGGGGAGACCCCCACAGTGGAAACGCCCATTTTACCAATTCAGGAGAGATCACCCTATTCGACTTTGATCAATGTGGCTATGGTTGGCGCATTTTTGACATCGCCAAATTTTTACAAGTTTCCCTACAAGCCGGGTTAGGACGTAGTAGCCGAGACGCTTTTATACAAGGATATCAAGATATTTACCCCCTCACTGATTGGGAAAAATATACCTTACCCGCCTTCACCCAAGTTGCCCAAATTTGGTCCTGGGCGATTAGCTTACAAAGCGCCAAAATGTACGACTACAGCCGCTTAAATCATGGTTATTTTTCTCGTTACCTACAACAGCTCAAACGCTTAGAATCCAAAGATTGGCAGCCTGGTTTTTAATTAGCTAGTTCATCCAGAACACTCAGCAGTTTAGGGACTGTCGCATTGGGTTCAAGAAACGAAAATAAATGGCGATATTGTAAGATTCCCTCACGGTCTAAAACAAATTGAGCCGGAAGAGGTGCGCCCAAGGCTTGACCTACATGATAAAGTCGGAAAATACCACAGCTAGAATCACTTAACAACGGCATTTTTAGACCTAAATCTTTAACCACGGTCTGGCTTTGTGCTGTGTCTGTACTGGTAATCATCAATATTTCAGCGCCACGCTCCACAAAAGCTGCATAATTTTCATTGAGAGCTTTTATGTGGGGGTAGCATAGGGGACAATACTGCTTTTCCGTAAAAATTCGCGTAAACGCCAGAATAACAGGCGTATTACCTCGGTATTCAGACAGACGCACTTTCCCATTATTCGTGATGTCTGGTAATTCAAAGTCTGGGGTCTTTTTCCCTAAGTGTAAAGTCCCAGTCGCCGGAATGGGTAAAAAGTTTCGGAAAAATCTTTGATTCAGTAACCCACTAAAGTCATTGGAAGTTAGCATCATCTCAATCTCATATCTACTCTGCTTGATTAGCTATCAATGTAATTCATAATTATGTTAACTTCTGTAAAGAAATGTAAAGAAATGTTACGAAAATTTTTTTTCTGGGGGGGTTCCTTGCTTTTTTGGGAAACCTGGGCTATACTTTTAAATAATGGGAATATTGCTAATTTTTTTTAAAGGATACATATCTCAATTATGAAACTGTACATAGATATAGTATCATGGCTTGGCAGCACCTGTCAAGCCTAGCGGCACAAGAATTCCCAGACAGCAGCAGAAGGTTAATCCGGTGGAATCAAAAATCCCAGAAAACCATGACCCCAGACATCAGATTTCTAGGCGGTTTCTGGTAGAATCAGTCCATGAGTTAGACGGAGCAGGATATGGCGGTCAGAAAGCCCCTTTATCGGCTGGGAGTATTTGGAGCCTGCTATGTTGCAACCTGCACATTCCCCCCAGCCTTGGGTGTCGTGGGGTTACTCTCGAACCCAGAGGCTCAAGAGTTTTTAGGGGAAACTTGCAAGGCTATTGGCTCAGTTTTAGCCGGGAATGTGGCCAATGAGTTAGGGGATGCCACCACCGGACATCCTGGCGTTTCTTTAAAAAACCACGATTTAATTCAAGCCGTTGGCAAAGCGATCGCCGCCATTATTACCGATAAAGCCGTCCCTAAGTTTAAGCATGATAGAAAGACTCGTCACCATCTTCTGAAGATTGCCGAAATCACCCCCGACAAATGGGTAGATTTATGGAGTCGTTGGCTAAATGAAGAGACAGGAGAATCGGAAAGATACCCAGAACTTGGTGAGGGTAAACTCCCAGATATCCTGATTCCAAAGGGTGATGAAATCCTGGAACTGGAAGATTGGCAAGATATTTTTGCTCGGCTGAATATGGCAGCCTGTCCGGGTGGAGGATTTAAGTTTCCTGATGGAGTCTTTCCCAGAGTTTCCCAACTGCTTCATGATGAATTCCCCAAAGCCTTCCGTGAAACCCTCAAGGAAGATTTTGCCGAAGATGGTAAAGCCTTCGCGGGTTTAATGTTGGATTTACTGATTGGGTTGCGGAGTGACTTGGCTCGGCTCAATGAACAGCAAAATGCTCAGTTTGAAAGTGTTTTAAGCCAATTGCTAAAACTCAAAAATGACGGCGAAGCGAGTCAAGCCTATCAGATTCAAGAGTTTGCCAAAATCCAAACATATTTTGATGACTTACAGCGTCAACTTGAGGGAAGCGAAGAACAACAACGGCAAACCCTGCGAGAGATTTCCGCAAGGCTTGAGTCGAGTTATGGCAGTATTCGAGATATTTTAGGAACCATTCCCCGGCAGCTTGAAGAACTTCAAGCCGGTATTGACCAAGCCAATCAAGGAATTGAGGAAATCAAAACTCTAATCAAATCATCGACTATCCTCCCCATTCCTGGAATTTTTGAAGATAGAAAACCCATGAATTTAGAAGGGATATCGCAACAAGTTCTTCAAATATTGCAGCGTATTGGTTATGATAAAGATGTCATAGAGTTTGCCCATACTGAATTACCAGATGATGCTATTTTAGAGGATAAATTTTCACCTTCTGAACTCAGCAGCTTGACCCAGATTTTGCGGTATCAATGCTTAGATAAATTCTTAAACTTATTGGAAAATCAGACATCCCAGAAAGAAGCCGATAATTTACCCCATCCCTTAGAGTCTTATGTGCTGGTTACTGTGGAGTCCCAGAAAAAGTCTGAGCAATTCATCGTCAAGGCTTGGCTAGTGAAGGATAATTCCTTAATCCAAAATGACCCCAATACCGCGTTTAAGCCGCTGTTAGATGAACCTGGGGAATATGGGTTAAGTTGTACTCAGGCGGAGATTCAGAGTGTGTTAAATCAATGTCTCAGAAAAGCCTTAAAGTTGCTGAGAGGAAAGCGGTATCATTTAACGATTGAAGTGTTTTTGCCCAAAGAGTTTCTCAGTACCGAAGTTGACCAATGGCAATTAGAATTTGACCCCATTGATAGTGAATTTTGTTGGGGGATGAGGTACGGACTGCGAGTGCGATCGCTCGAACGATTAAATCTCGATTATCTTGACAATTACCTCAATCAGTGGTATGAAAACTGGGGGAAAGTCAGCCAGATTTTAGACCAATATCCCCCGTTAGAAAGTTTTGAGAGCCTAGAAGACCTCCACAGCTTCAACTCTCGGCAACTGCCCCACCAATTAACCCAGAAAATAGGCTTAAAGTTGACTTGTCCCACCGCCTCTGAGCAGTTCCAGGTTTTAGTCAAAGCCATGTTACAAGCAGCAACACCGATCGCCCTTTGGCCCCGATGCCCTGATGCCAATTCCAACTATGCTGAGAGTATCAATCAACTGCTCACCTGTCGCCCTTTGCGTCAGTTAACCGAGTCAGTCCAAGAACTGCGATCGCAATCCCGAGGAAATGGACCCGATCATCTCGGATGTCATTTAGGCTTTCTCTGGGAAGACCCTTATCGTCTCACCCCGGAGATGATGATTGAACTGATGCAACCGGGAGAATAACCCACCTAACCCTATGAACACCTGGAAAATCTTTCAAGGAAATCGTGACCCCCATGATGGGATTGAGAAATTGCCGCCTCCTCCGAGTTGGCGACAGTTTACCGGAGTAGAAGAGAGTTTGGTGGAAGAAATTGCCAGCCGCTGGAACGATTTTTTACAGACTTTGGACTCGGAAACTCGCGACCAAAAACGGGGGAAAAGTTTTCGGATTCATAGCCCTGAGACCCAGGAGCAAAATCGGGTGGTGAATATGGTCAATGCTGCCTTATATCTGAGGCGACCCCTGTTAGTAACCGGGAAACCGGGAACCGGGAAAACCTCCTTAGCCTATGCGGTGGCTTACGAATTGAAACTGGGTCCGGTGTTGCCGTGGTATATTACCGCTCGTTCCACCTTGCAAGATGGACTCTATCGTTATGATGCGATCGCCCGTCTCCAGGACGTTCAAATGGGGGATAAAAGTAAAGATATCGGTCGTTACATCACCCTCGGTCCATTAGGAACCGCCCTCTTACCCGCTCATCGTCCCAGAGTTCTACTCATCGACGAAATTGATAAAAGTGACATCAACCTCCCCAACGACCTCCTCAACCTATTTGAAGAAGGGGAATTCCCCATTCCCGAACTCGCCCGCATTAGCCCAGAGCAAAATCAAGTCGAAGTCACCACCGCTGATGGAATTTCAGTTCCCGTCCAAAATGGGAAAATTCGCTGCTGTAACTTTCCCTTGATTATCCTCACCAACAATAAAGAACGGGATTTTCCCCCAGCTTTTCTCCGGCGTTGTTTAAGACTATCCATGCCCGATGAAGCCAATCCTGCCGCATTAAAAGAAATTGTCGCAGCCCATTTAGGAGAAGATAGCCTCACCCAAGACCCCGCCAAAATCAATCAACTCATCGAGCAGTTTCGCAACCGTCGCAGTCAGGGAGAGCTTGCCACCGACCAACTCTTAAATGCCATTTATATGGTGACGCGGGAGTTAAAACCGGAAGTCAGTGACGAGCAAGACCTCGTAGAAATCTTAATGAAATACCTTAACAGTTCAGAAGACTAATGAATCCCCACTTGGTTCAAGCCTTACAACAGGAATTTCAACTCTCCGCCCAAGATATTGCGGATATCTTTTGGCTGGCTTGCCACATTGACCAATATTCTGAATCTGTAACCCCCCCAGAGGAAGCCAGTGCTTCTCCTGGGGCTGAACCCCCCACCGACAGCAGCAGTTCATCCCAACCGCCCACAGAACCAGCCCCTCAACCCCCTAACCCAGAGGATTCCGCCACAACCCCTCCAGAGAATCTCCCAGAAAACCAACCCCCTGCCCCTGCTACCCCAGCAACCCCCCAACCGCCCCAAGGGGAAATTGTCCCCAAACCGGAACCCAGTCAAACGGCTGCTGGTGGAGGGGGTTTACCGATTTCAGTTCCCGATGCCCCCTCACTCCGGGAACCTCTGACCTTAGCCAGAGTCTTAAAACCCCTGATGCGTCGAGTTTCTGGGGGACGAGATTGGGTGATTGATGAAGTCGCCACTAGCGAACAAATTGCCAGCCAAGGGATTTGGATTCCGGTTTTAAGACCTCGCCTAGAACCTTGGTTAGACTTAGATTTAGTGATTGAGGATTCCCTCTCGATGTTGCTGTGGCGGCATACCCTGCGAGACTTAGAAAAACTCCTCAAGAACTATGGAATTTTCCGAGATGTCCGAGTTTGGAGTTTGCTCACCGATAACCCGGAAGCGGTCAAAATTCGGCGGGGGATTGGGGCAACGGCGAAACATCAAGCCCCTCGCAGTCCCAAGGAATTAGTCGACCCCACTGGGCGACGGTTAGTGATTGTGGTGAGTGATTGTGTGTCGAAGGTGTGGCGAGAGGGGAAAATGACTCCCATTTTAGACCTGTGGGCGAAACGGGGGTTGATGGCTATTTTGCAGATGCTGCCTGAATGGATGTGGAAAAGAAGCGGTTTAGGTTGGGAAGCGTTGGTGAGGTTACAGGGACTCAATCCCGGAGATTGGAATCAGAATTTAAAGGTTGATGAATTCCCCTTGTGGTGGGATGAGGAAGTGGCTCATTCGGTGGTGAAAGTGCCGATTTTTACCTTAGAACCGGAATCCGTAGGGACTTGGGCGCGATTATTGGCGGGGAAAGGTAAAGTTTGGGCGGCAGGATATCTATTTAAGTGTGCAGAACATCAAGGACGGAGGCGCAGACCCAATTCTGGGGGAGAATTGACGGCGGAAAAGCGGGTAAACGGGTTTCGGGCAACGGCTTCTCGGGTAGGGCGGAAATTAGCCGGGTTGTTGGCGGCAGCCCCTGTGATTACCTTACCTGTGGTGCGGTTGATTCAGGAAAATTTGTTAAAAGAGTCGTTGCCAGTCCATGTAGCGGAGGTGTTTTTGGGTGGGTTATTGCAGCCGATATCGGAGATTAATATCGATACTGACCCAGAGTTGGTGCAATATGATTTTATGCCGGGAGTCCGGGAGTTATTGTTAGAGTTGATGCCGGTGGATGAGACGGTGAGGGTGATTGATGAGATTTCTGGTTATGTGGCGAGGAATTTGGGCTTTGCGGTAGAAGATTTTGGGGCGATTTTGAGAAATCCGCAACAGTTAGGGGAAGGGGAAGTTCAGGGGAATGCGATCGCTTTTGCCCGGGTAACGGCTCAGGTTTTAAGGTCATTGGGAGGAGCATATATAGAGTATGCGGAACAGTTGGAATCCTCCTCTGTAGTTGAGGAACCGCCACCGCCCACCGAAGAACCGGAACCTGAAGAGAATCAGCAAACAGTATTAGAACGATTTTGGGCGCAACTGTTGCAAGCGGAAATGGAGGGCGATACAGCAGCCGTCCATCAGGTGATGCGGGAAAATATGGGATTGATTGTTCCTGAATTAGGAGAAATTATTGCCCAGTTTGTGCAGAGAGTTCTGGCTGAGAATCCTGACCAAGCAGAAGAAATAGCCCAGTTAGTCGAAAGTACCTGCATCAGTATTCAAGAATTCCCAGAGGGTCGGTATGCAGAAACGTTAGAAATTGCTATCCGGGGCTATGATGCGCTGTTGGCATTAGGGGCTGATAATTCAGCAAAGGCACGAACTCTAACGAATCTGGGGAATGTTTACCGGACTCGGGCGGAATTGGGTATGAATCTGGCAGCGAATTTGGAGAGGGCGATCGCTGCCTACGATGAAGCAGCAGCCATTCGGCGGCGGTTGGGGTTAGACAAAGACCTCTCCTCTACTCTGACTAACCTAGGGAATGCTTACCGGACTCAGGCAGAATTGGGTATGAATCCGGCAGCGAATTTGGAGAGGGCAATTACTGCCTACGATGAAGCCGCCGGGATTCGGCGGCGGTTGGGGTTAGACAAAGACCTCTCCTCTACTCTGACGAACCTAGGGAATGCCTACCGGACTCAGGCAGAATTGGGTATGAATCCGGCAGCGAATTTGGAGAGGGCGATCGTTTGCTATGAGGCGGCGTTAGAAGTCTATACCCGTGATGCCTATCCTGAACAATGGGCAAGCCTTCAAAATAACCTGGGTTCTGCCTACTCTGAGCGTATCAAAGGAGACCCAGCCGAGAATATTGAGAGGGCGATCGCCTACTATAAAAGCGCTTTATCCATTTATACCCCCTCCTCTTTCCCCTTTGAATGCCTGACCACCGCACGCAACCTAGGCGACCTCACTTACAACCTCCAAAACTGGGAAATCGCGATCGAAGGCTACAATCAAGCCATCCTTGCCATCGAACAAAGCCGCTACTGGGCCTCCTCCGAAGCCACCAAACGCGAACTCATCGCCAACTCCCTCGATATCTATCAAAACATGGTGCAAGCCTGCATCAACCACCAAGACTACGCCCAAGCCTTACTCACCGTTGAACGCAGTAAATCCCGCACCCTCATCGAACTCCTCAACAGCGCCCACCTCTACCCCAAAAACGCCACCGACGAACAAAAACAACGCATCAGCGACCTGCGCCGTCAAATCGCCATCTACCAACAACAACTAGCCTTCACCCCCAGGGATACTCTCACCCCCACCACCGAAAACAACCCCAACCAACCCTCACCAGAAACCCTCATCCGGCAACAACTCGAAGCCGCTAACCAGCAATTGCAAGCCCTGCTTACGGAACTCGCCGACCCCAACTTTACCCTCACCCAACAAGTCCTCCCCGAACTCCCCGACTTGAGCCGCCTCCTCCCGCCCCAAACCGCCCTCATCGAGTGGTATCTCCCAAGCGAAGCCGACTCCGGATTTTACGCCTTCCTCGTCTCTCGCCGCCGAGACGAGCAAATTCAGATTACCCCCCACCACTTCAGCGCCGAGGACCGCCAACACCTCGACCAAGCCATCAGCGACTACCGCAGCAACTACGGACAACCCACCTGGAATGACCAACTCCCCCAACGCCTGGAAACCCTCAGCGCCGCCTTGCAACTCCCCCGCTTTCTGGGTGAATTATCCCAGATTAAACAGCTTATCCTGATTCCCCACCGGGAACTGCACATCATCCCCCTCCATGCTCTCCCCGTCTCTCTCCCCTCGCCTTCTGGGAGTGAAACCAAACCCCTGCAAGACTGGTTCCCGGTGCAATATGCCCCCAGTTGTCAAATTCTCGACAGCCTCCAGCAGCGTCCCCCCCTCAAGCGGGAAATAGCCCCCTTCTTCGCCATCCAAAACCCCACGGAAGACCTGGACTATGCGGAGTGGGGGGTGGAACTGTTGCGTCGCCAATTTAGCCCCCATCAAGTCTTGCGTCGCCACCAAGCTACCCGGGATAATTTAACCCAACTCCAAACCCAAACCTTCCTGGAGCAGAGTCACACAGTCCACTTTGCTTGTCACGCTGCATTTGACGATCGCAACCCCCTCAACTCCTATCTGAGACTGGCAAATAGGGAAAAGCTGACGTTTGCCGATATTGTCAACGATCTTAATCTTCCAGTGTGTCGCCTCGTAGTTCTGTGTAGTGACAAAACGGGCTTAGTGGAAATCTCACCCACTGATGACTATGTGGGATTATCCAGTGCCTTTTTATTGAGCGGAGCGCGAACGGTGGTCGCCAGTCTCTGGAATGTGGATGAACTGGCGGCGACTCTGGTGATGCTGCGCCTCTATCACATTTTACCCGATTATCCCTCGGTTGCCGTGGCGTTGCAAGCGGCTCAAACCTGGTTGCGGGGGGTATCTTGTGATGATGTTCTTGACTGGCTCAAACATGAATTCAAAGCGACGGAGGAAGAATTGGAAGAGGTGGAAGACCGTTTGAGTTTATTTGAGCATGACCCTCCCTTTGAGTCTCCTTGCTACTGGGCGGCGTTTGTGGCGATCGCTGGCCTGTCGGGATAATTATAGCCCTGGGCGTTGGGGTAGTTACGGGTTATCAACTCCCCAGTGCCAAAATCCTGCTGCGTGTGCGAATACATTGGGGGCAATTTTCGCCTCGACCTCCCCGTTAATCTTTGCAGAAGCGATCGCTTTTCCCTGGGAAGCTAATCCGGGGGATAATTGGCCTATGGCATAGGGGTTATGGGATAGGGGTTATGGGTTATGGCCTATGGCATAGGGGTTATGGGATAGGGCGATCGCAGTTGTGCTGAGTTGCCCTTGTCTGATGAATAGTTAGATATCCCCCCTCTACCTGATTGGGAAACTGGTTAAGATTGACAAGCCAAGCGCGTCTGTACTATCATAATAACCACGGTTCATATACCTGGATGAACCCTACTATATAAGATGGTATGACTAGGTAACAACAGAGGAGCAGCATGGAGTTATTCAGTATCGGTCACTCTAATCATGAGATAGATGCTTTTATCTCCCTGCTCCAAAAGCATCAAGTAACCGCTGTTGCTGATGTACGTTCACATCCCTACAGCCGATTCTTGTCACATTTCAATCGCTCATCCCTACAAGAGTTTCTCGCTAAAGAGGGAATTCAATATGTTTTTCTGGGACGGGAACTGGGTGCAAGACCTAGTAACCCCGACTGCTATATCAATGGTAAAGCCGTATATGAAAGAATTGCCCTCACAGATGCGTTTCACCAAGGAATTAAGCGACTTCAGAAAGGTTTGAAAAAACATAAGATTTCGCTGATGTGTGCTGAAAAAGATCCATTAACCTGTCACAGAGCCATCTTGGTCTGTCAGCACTTACGGGATTTGGATATCCCTATAAATCACATCCTCAAGAATGGTGATTTAGAATCTCATGAGCATTTGGAAGATAGAATGCTTGTCAAGCATGGTTTTAGGGATTTTGGCGATTCACAAGAAGTTCAGCTTTCCCTATTTTCCCCCCAAATTTTACCGACAAGAGAAGAATGCTTGAGCCAAGCTTATCGACTTCAGGGGGATGAGATTGCTTATGTCGAACCGGATAATAGCCATGAAAAATAAGGTTGATTTATTCACCATAGGTTTCACTAAAAAGAGCGCACAAAATTTCTTTGAAACTCTTAAAAAAGCAGGTGTTAAGACAGTTATAGACACTCGCCTAAATAACGTATCTCAATTGGCGGGATTCGCTAAAAGAGCCGACTTAGAGTATTTCTTGAAAACTATCAACGATATTGATTATGTGCATATTTTAGACTTGGCTCCCACCAAAGATATTCTTGATGAGTACAAAAAGAAAAAAGGAGATTGGTCGATATACGAGCAGAAATTTTTAACGCTGATGGAGGAGCGTCAAATCGAAAAAAAACTGTCCCCAGATTTAGCTCATGGAGCCTGTTTGCTTTGCAGTGAGGCTAAACCTCATAACTGTCATCGTCGCTTAGTTGCTGAATACTTAAACCAAAAATGGGGAAATATAAACATTCATCACCTATAAGTCGTAAGGATGATGTCAAAATTAATTTGTCTTGCTAATTCTCGGAAGAACAATGACCGTTGTATTGCTGGGATAGAAATATCTACAGGTAAATGGGTTCGTCCTGTGACTAGATTGGATGATGGTCGCATTCCGGTAAATATGTCTCAGATTAATGGAAGGCTTATCCAACCTCTGGATATCGTTGATATACCTCTAAGTGATACAGGAAATGGATATGAATACGAGAATAGACTGATTTTAAGGGGTTCCTGGAAGCACATTGGCAGAGTTAGCCCTATGGACGTAGTTTGTTATTGTGATGATGAAATTATTCATAGTCATTGTCATGATTGGCTGAATGCTATCCCCTATTCATACATATCTTCATTGCCTCGCCATCAAAGACGTACATTACAAATAGTCAAGGTTGACGGGTTTAAAACTTGGTGCAATAATTACGGGAAGTGGAAAGGGGAAATTCCTTTAGAGGGCGGTAACAGCTTGGTCTTAAACGTGACTGATCCAGAGCTTTGTACTAAACTAGACAATGACTATATTTTAAGTCCTGAATGTCTGGTGGTTCTTAGCCTTTCTCAACCTTGGAAAAAGCGGAATTCTGATGATCAGCTTCTATGTTACAGGCTAGTGGTTGCTGTTCTGGAACTGTAAATAAACCCGCCCCGGCAAAAACCAACTTTTTCCTCGCAGACAACATAGCCCAAGTCCGATGGACTCAGGCTATGCTTTGATCATATAGGCCAGCGATTTTATAAAAGGGGTGCTGGCGGTTTACTAAAGTAGTTAATTCTCATCAAACCATGAGATTGTGAAGATCTTGTGGAGGAAATCAAGAAATTTTCACCAAAATTTTGGCTATGGATCTGACGAAAATCACACGGGATGCCCGCAAGCCCTCGTCTTTCAAGGGAGGGTTAGGGCGACTCGCGGGTTTTAACCCGCGTTTATTTTTTAGGCTATAATGGCTGATACCAGCGCGTACAGTGTCAAAATGTTGGTGATCGAATACAAAGTCCAACCCAAGCCACATCAAGTCGAAGCCATTGATGAAGCAATACGGACAGCACAGTTTGTCGGCAATAAGGTGCTTCGTTATTGGATGGACAATCGTGGCATAGGTAAGGTTGACTTATTTCGATGCAACACAGCACTGCGGAAGGTGTTTGATTTGGTCAAGGATTTAAACTATCATGCTTGTCAAACGACAGTTGAAAGGGTTCTCGGTGCCATTACTCGTTTTTACGAGAATTGCCAAAACCAGGTCAAGGGGAAGAAGGGGTATCCAAGATTCAAAAAACATTCTCGTTCGGTAGAATATAAAGTCTCTGGATGGAAACTATCAGACAATAAACGGCAGATCACTTTTACCGACCAAAAAGGTATTGGTAAGCTCAAGCTGATCGGCTCTAGGGATATTAATTACTATCAGCCTGAACAGATTAAGCGAGTGAGGATTATTAGACAAGCAGATGGATATTATGTTCAATTCTCCATAAAATTAGATCCTAGAGATACCATAACCCCTTTAACTCCTTAGGCCAAAAAACATTTAAGAGTAAGCAGACAGCGAGAAGAGTTTGTCAAAAGCGTGGCACTCCGTTTAGTCCAATCTAACGGTTTGGTAGTTTGTGAAGACTTGAATGTTCGAGGTATGGTTATAAATCATCGTTTAGCCAAGTCGATAACCGATGCAGGATGGGCTACTTTTAAACGATGGCGAGGGTATTTTGGGGATAAGTATGGCAAATTGGTTATTGCTGTTCCACCCCATAATACTTCTCAGAATTGTTCTAATTGTGACCAAAGGGTAGAAAAGTCGTTATCTACTCGCACTCATGTCTGCCCTCATTGCAGATATACAGACTTCCGTGATAGAAACGCTGCTTTAAACATATTGCCAAAAGGATTAAGTATGGTGGGGCGCACCAAATCTCAAGCTTCAGAGATTTGCCCTCTAGTTTGGTTGGAGAAATCCTGCTAAATTATGGCAAGTCTATGAATGAAGAATCCCCGTCTATTTAGAGCGGGGAGCGTCAAAACAAGGGTAGTTGCTCAGGGAATTTTTGGGTAAGATTTGTTTGGGTTATGCCTAAACCCGCTGTGGGGACTGCGGATAAGTCATCATACCGGACGATTGATTCTGTGGGTTGCACCACGGCTACTGCTGGAAGTTTTAAGATCTCAACACGCTGAAAGCTCGGTGGCTTGGTAGCCCCGTCTCTTTAACGGGGAGGAAAAGCGACAGGCGTGCTTACGCCAGCGGGTGCTATGGTATCATATAACTGCCTTCTCTAAGACCCGAATGAAAGGGGCTTAACATCCCGTGAGGGCAGACTTGCATAATGCAGAAATGTCGGTAGCAAAGTGGTTTCATCGGCGAGAGGCAAAAGGGACATCGAAAAAAAGTAAAGGGAAGCCTTATGGCTACCTATAGGGGCGCTTTGACTACGCCTGTGAGAACTTTTGGTTCATTCCCGAATCTCCGTTGCTTTAGCGTGGAGAGAGCATGATTTAATCACAAATTCGGTTAATATTTTAGGGCAATACGGTATAATAAGCGAGAAGGGTTGAGGATAAACCTATTGCCAGATATGTCAAACCCAAGGAAGCCGCCCAAATCCTTGGAGTCCATGAAAGAACACTCCGCAGATGGGACGACAATGGCTCAATCGAGACCATCAGAACCCCCGCTGGGCAACGACGATACAACGTTGAGTGATATACTGCCAAATCAGGCAGTGACAAACGCAAAGTCGTTATCTATGCCAGAGTTAGTAGCCGCGCCCAGCAGTCCGACCTCAACCGACAGGTGGCCGCACTGTCCAACCTCTACCCCGAAGCAGAAGTCGTCTCAGAAATCGGAGGCGGGCTCAACTTCAAGGGAAAGAAAATGCTGGCCTTACTGGGACATCATTTGTCAGGAGATGTCCGCATGGTTGTCGTTGCCCACCCAGACCGATTGGCCAGATTTGGATTTGACTTGTTTCGATGGCTCTGTGAGCAAAACAGTTGCTCACTCATGATTCTCAACCAGACAAGTCTCAGTCCAGAACCAGAAATGGTTGAGGACATCCTCGCCATCCTCCACTGCTTCAGTTCCCGATTATACGGACGGAGTAAATACAAAACTCAGGTCAAAGAAGATCCGGATTTACCCCAGCCTAGAGCTAAATCAAGTCTGGCGTAAATGGCTGGCTGCTTGTCGGTATTGCTACAACCAAGCAATTGCATTATCCCGGAGTGGTAAACGACTAAGCAAATTAAAGTTACGCTGCGGAAGTGATGCAGAGTGACTTACCTGCATGGGTCAAAGAAACAGTTCAAAGTCTGTTAGGCTGAGAATTGTGGCCCTGTGAAGCCAGTTTGATTCGCCATGATTGTTCCTAGATCAAGACTTCTGGTACAATTTGGGGTTAAGCTAGGTCTTATGGAAAACTCAGAGCGTCCATGACGCAAGGGAAAATTAGTTATGACACCAGAAGGAAAAGGATTCGGTCGTGATGGCTTCGGCCTTGGTAAAATGAAGGAACTAGCCGAGGCTTTTAAAAAAGCCCAGGCGGTTCAGGAAGGGGCGAAAAAACTTCAGGAAGATTTGGATGAACTGGAAGTCCTCGGAGAAGCGGGTGGTGGCCTGGTGAAGGTTTATCTGAGTGGGAACCAACAACCTCGCCGGGTAGAAGTATCTCCTGATTTGCTGGGAGAGGAACCTGATGTAGTCTCTGATCTAATCTTAACGGCGATGAAGGAAGCCTATAATAACTCCACCTCTACTATGCGGGAACGCATGGAAGAGTTGACTGGTGGGTTGAACTTACCCGGTTTATAAATTATTTATCCCCTTTGAGCGGTGGCTAAGTGAGGCTTTAGAGTCTCACTTATTTTGTTAGGTGATGTCTTTGACTGGGTAAGGCTGCGGTTAAAACTTCCCGGCCGCTGTCGGTGACTAATACATCATCCTCAATGCGAATGCCACGCACATCGGCAAATTTTTCGAGTTGTTCCCAATTTACCATATCTCGATAGGTTTCGCGATTGGATGGGTGATTTAAAATGGCTGGAACTTGATAAAAACCAGGTTCGATGGTGACTAGCATTCCGGGGGCTAGGGGTCTATTTAGACGCAGAAAACCTAGACCAAAGCGATCGCTTCTTTTGCGCCCAGGAGCATATCCGGCTAAGTCTCCTAGGTCTTCCATATCATGAACGTCTAACCCTAGTAAATGACCGATACCATGGGGGAAAAATAAGGCGTGAGCATCCTTTTCTACTAATTCGGTTACCTGTCCTCGCAAAATCCCTAAATCTACTAATCCCTCGGTGATAACCGCCGCCGCTAATAAATGAATATCCCTATATTCTACACCGGGTTTGACCTGCTCAATACAAGCATCATGGGCGGCTAATACTATATCATATATATCGGCTTGGGTAGGGGAAAAAGTGCCGGAAACTGGCCAGGTGCGGGTGACATCTCCAGCCCATCCCCCAGGGGTTTCTGCGCCGACATCTGCTAATAATAAATCACCGGATTTCAGGGGATTATGGTATAATTCGTTATGTAATACCTGACCCTCGGTGGTCACTATACTATTATAAGAACAGGTCATATTATGGGCAATGATGACGGCTTCCATGGCTGCCCTAATATCACTTTCGTGGCTGGCTGTGGGGGTGGCTAAAATTCCGGCTTGGTGTGCTTTGACGGTGACGGTGGCGGCTTTTTTGAGTTCGGACAGGGCGGCATCATCATGGCATAAACGGAGGTTAATTATGGCTTTGATTAACGCTAAATCTTGACCTACGGCGGCGGCTGGAGCCATGACAGGGCGCTTTAAAATGCGTTCCATTTCGGCAAGGGTGGCTGGGTCTTGCACTCTGACGGTGGCAGCATTATGGCTTTTTTGGGTTAATTCCGATTTGGGAAAAGCGGAGTTGGCACCGATAATTTCAGCGAGGCGATCGCGTGAGAGACTTTCCCCATGCCATAGGGCGCTATCTGGGTCTGGGTCATCCATAAATAGGGTCAGTTTTCCCCCTTCTAAATGGATGACAGTATCGACTAAGGATAGACCGGCAAAATATAAGAAATGGCTACTGGCGCGGAAAGGATAAATATTAGCGGGAAAATTGCGCGATCGCACACCACCAGACCACAACAGGACGGGAAAATCTACCAGTTGCGCTAATTGGTGGCGGCGCTGATATAAGCTATTAACCAGACCTTCAGAAGGTTGAGGAAGTCGCATAATTCGGGGTTAATTTATTTAGATAGTGAGGTCACAACTCATTAAAATATAACTGAGGCGATCGCTTATTTCTGGGTGGGGAGGAATTACCAGGGTTTTAACTTCTCGGAACCCATTTTTTTGGTATAAGCGAATGGCGGTCAAGTTATCCGATTGAGTAACTAAACTCAAGGTAGAAAATCCTGATTCCCAGGCTTTTTGCTTGGTTCGCCAGATTAATGATGTGCCAATACCCTGCCGTTGATATGGTGACTTAACCGCCAAAATATTAAGAAACCAACTCCCCTCAACTTTGGCGTTATCAAAAGCCTCGATAATAGCCAAACGGTCAGGCTTAAATAACTGTTTCATCTCTTCTGTGATGATATCGGCATTAGCCGGATAGCTGTTCGCCATGCCAATAATGCGACCATGACTATAGGCAACCTCAATGTTTTGATAAGATAAAACAGAAGTTTCTGACTGAATCATTCTGGCTAGTATTTGTTCAACGGTTAATTGTTGATGAAGAGGCTGGAGTAAAAAATCCATCATCTCCCCGGCAGCCAGTCTGATGAGTGGTGCAATTTCTAGGACATCCCTAGGATTAGCAGCGCGGTAACTAACATTGAGTACATCCATTAAGATTAAGGGATTTATAGTTAATTAATCAATAGCAATAACCCTATCTGATACAAGCACAAATTATCCAAAATGTCAAGCATATTACCCCATATTTTGGGGGTTAATTTATTCTTGCCATCGGCTTAAAATATGTTTTAAACCCTTGCCGATTTCTTCCCAATTGTCGGCCAAGTCGGTACTACGATCGCTCCTCAAAAAATCAGCTTCTTTCAAGCAGCGATCGGCGAGGCAATCCAAAACGGTTTGAATGCCATAATCACCAATAAGTTGATTTAAGGCGTGGGTCAGGTGTTGATTTTTGGGTTCGGTCATAATTTCCAATGAAGTTGGCAGTTAATAGTCAGACAATTCCGCCGAAATTATAGCAGAATTATTGACCAAAAACCAAACCTGGTCAATTCATAATAGGTGGGCGTACCAAAATGACAGTACAAGGACAACCACGGGCGATCGCTTCGGGGATATTACCCTTAATCGCCTGTTGCAGCATACTTTCGCCACTAGCACCCAAAACAATCACATCACAGTAATCATGATTAGCAATATCCAAAAGTACATCAACCACAGACCTAGCACAAACAGCAGTTGCCACCACCTCCCCATTAATGGGGCTTTTCAACTCCTCAACTAGGTGGTCTAGCTTTGCCATTTCCGCCTCAGACAAAGCATTTTTAACCACAGTTAACAGTCGGATATCGGGGCGCAAACTCAACCTAGCCAAACCGGGTAAAATGCCCATTGCGGCTGGTGGAGGTCCCCCAGTTCGCAGAGGAACTAACCAACGTCGCCAAACCGGAAACTGGAGCGATCGCTGATCTGAGGGGTCACTAAAAATGGGGTTAACATTTTTTCCCCACTTCACCAAAACAACCTCACCGGGTACTTGTCGAATAATGGTATCAACCACAGTGCCAAAAACCCGATTAGTGGCGGACCTTTCCCCTTGCCACCCAATCAAAGTCAAATCAATATTTCGTTCTTGCACGGTCTCCAAAATCGCCCCAGACACATCATGACTGACCCTAATTTGAGTATGAATAGGAACCCGCCAGCTTTTGGCAATACGTTCAGCTTGGCGAAGTAGACGGCGACATTTAGTAATGGATACCGGAGTTTCCGCCGGGGACAAATTGCGAGCAATGGTAATAATAGTCAAGCATTCTAGCTCATAATTACGTTCAGCAGCGATCGCCGCCGCAATATGTAGCAAAGCCGGGGCGGTAGTGGGATTATTCAAAGCCACCAATAGTCGCCCATGACCGACCATGGGGCCGCGAGTTTGATAAACCACATAGGAGGGGGTGGCATGATGCCCCACCTGGTGACTACCGCTAATATATCCAAGTTCACCGCGAATAATATCGCTGCGGGTAATAATTCCCACCAAATGCCGCCCCTCGACGACGGGAAGGCGACTGAGTTTTTGCCGTCCCAACAGATACAGAACCTCACTGAGGGGAGCATCAGGGTAAATAGTAACAGGTTGGGGAGTCATCAGCTTATGTAGGGGGGTTTGTTCTGATATGTCTTGTTGGTTAATCTTTGCCATATCAGTTTGGCTGATAATACCGACCAATTTACCCTGGTTGACTACGGGAAAGCCGCGATGATGGGATTGAGAAAAAGCGGACCTAACCTGTTCTAGGGATAACTGATCTTCGAGAGTTTCTACCTGTCGCTGCATAACATCCCTAGCGTGCAACATATTTAAGGCTACCCGGTCAGCATTTTGGTCAGGTTCCAATTCAATGCCACTCAAAGCCAATAGGCGATCGTATAGGGAATCTTTTTCTATCTTTTCGGCTACCAAATAGGAGACCACAGAACAGATCATCAGTGGCAGAACCAAGTTAAAATTGGTGGTGATTTCAAAGACAATCACCACGGCGGTGACCGGAGTCCGAGACACGGCACAGAAAAAGGCTCCCATTCCGGCAAAAGCAAAAGTGGTGTGAGGTTGTAAGGCGATCGTTGCCTCTTCCCATAAGCCAATAGTATTCCCCAAAGCCGCGCCTAAAATTAGGGATGGTGCAAATAATCCACCCGGCGCACCGGAACCCGCCGCCATGGTAGTTAGGGAAAACTGCACTACAAAAGCTAGGGCTGTGGTTGTCCAGAGGATATTACCTTTGAGGATATATTCTCGCAAACCGGCATTATCTCGAAAAGTCTCTGGTAGCACAGCAATAACCATCCCACAAATTAGACCCGCCACAGCCATACTCAGGGGTAGTCCTAATTTGAGGGTATGGCGGTTAAATTTCTGAAAGGTAATAATTCCCCGACTGAATAACACCCCAAATACTCCCGAGAGAACACCCACCAGGATATAAAAGGGGATTTCTAGGGGTTCAATTAACCATTGTTGATATAGGGCTTCTGGGGGTATGTCTATGGTGGGAGGTAGTCCCATGGCTTTGTTTCCTAATAGCCGGGATACTACCGCCCCAGTAAATGAGGCGATAATGGCGGGTCCGAGGGTTAATCCTGAGATGTCGTGTAGGAGGTCTTCCACTACGAATAAAACCCCGGCTATGGGAGCGTTAAACCCGGCGGCTAGTCCGGCGGCGGCTCCACAGGCGATTAGTTGTTTGCGATAGTTGGGAGAAGTGGGAACCCAACGACTTACCCAGGCGGCGAGGGCGGCTCCGATTTGTACTGTTGGCCCCTGTCGTCCTAGGGTGAATCCAGAAGCCATGGTGATCATGGTGCTGATCAGTTTGACTACTGCTACCCGTAGATCTAGGGAGGTTTTGATTCCCCCTAGGGCTGCTTTAACTTGGGGGATACCGCTTCCGGCTGCTTCTGGGGCTATGCGTTCGACTAGGAAACCAGACAACAGCCCCCCGACTACGCCTAATATGGGTAAAAATAGCCAAGCTGAAAAGTGGGCGGAACCTTGGACTCGCCAAGACCCTAACCACCCGGCTCCTGTTCTCAGAAAAAAGGCGGCTATTCCTGAAATTAATCCGATTAAGCCGGCTTCTAAAATGGCCAGCCTTTGGGAACCGCCAATTATGGATTTGGCGAGGCTCTGGAATTGATTGGTTAAGGATGGCCAGTACACGATTAGTTACCTAGAGCATTACTGATTTGATCGGAAATTTCTAGGGGTTCAAAGGGTTTGTTAATGATGGCGATCGCTCCTAATCCTAAATAGAGCGATCGTTGTTTAGGTGAGTTGTTGGCTGTCATCAAAATCACCGGAATTTCCGCAGTCATTATATCATTTTTGAGCATTTTTATGGTAGCCTCTCCATCTACACCCGGCATAATTAGATCCAGTAGGATAACATCCGGTTGCTGTTGTTTCGCTATAGTAAATCCTTCCGTTCCTGATGCGGCTGTTAGCACCTGCCATTTCCCTTGCAGTTGTAAACAGCTTTCCGTCACCAATAGAATATCCTCATCATCATCAATAATCAAAACTGTTTGGCTGATCATGGTAGTAAATTATCCGATAATTTGATTGCGTCCGCCCTGTTTAGCTTGATCTAAGTTAGCATCTGCCACTCGATACAGTAGTTGTAAATCATGCCCATCTTCTGGATATTGAGCTACTCCCCCACTAAAGGTGACCGAAAAAGCTATATGATCTTCTGGAACTAGAACCTCTAAACGCCACTCTTCTAAAACTTTTTGCAGTCGCTTCATGGCATCTTGTTTATAAGTACCATACATGGCTACCGCAAATTCTTCTCCTCCCCATCTTCCTACTATATCTTCCTGTCGAAATGCTTTTTTGAGAACTTCCCCAAATCGGTGCAGAACCCAGTCCCCCGTATCATGACCATATTGGTCATTAATATCTTTAAAATTGTCCAGGTCTAAAATGGCAAAGCACAGGGGTTGTTTGTGACGACCAGCAATCCGAATTAATCGGTTTATATCTTCAGTTGATTTATAGCGATTTTCGATTCCGGTTAAGGTGTCTATCTCCGCTATATTACGCCACAGACGACTGCGATGCAAGCGACTAAATAAACGGGCTATTAATTCCGGTCCGACTACCGGTTTGCTAATAAAATCATCAGCACCGGCTCTAAATAGTTCCGCTCTAGTTTCTGGGTCTGTGTGGTTGGTTAATACTAAAATCGGCAGATAACGCCATCTGGGTTCGTTGCGAATTACCTGACATAAATCAATGCCATTATAATGGGGCATTTCTACATCAATAATTAGTAAATCCGGGTTAGATATTTCTAAGACTTGCCAGAATTTTCGCGGAGTATTTAGGGTTTTTACCTCTAATCCCAAGGGACACAACAGGGCTTCTAATAGTTCCAAAATTTGCGGATCATCATTAATCGCTATAATGGTTCCGGTGATGGTATTATTATTCAGAATTCCTGTGACTATCTCCACAATTTGATGGCTAGACATCGGTTTTTGCAGAAACGCCCGACTCCCTAAACGACACACCGTCAGCCTATCTATAAAACTCGATCGCCTTGAGAATATGACCACCGGAATTTCTGGGTGATGATAGGCGATATCTTCTAATAGCATTAACCCATCTTCTTCCGGCTTGGGAAAGTTCAATTCTAGTAAAATTATACTGGGCTGATACTCAACCATCATGGCTCTGGCTATCCCCACACCAGGAGCCAGTCGAGCCTCTAAACCACGACTATGGGCTTCCCTAATAATTTGTTCCCCTAGGATGGTATCATGATCAACAATCAACAATGACTGCACAGTGGTTTTGGGGTGCTTTTTCATCTCTTTTATTTGGGGTTTGGCCGGCGTTTTTTTCAGCTCCTTTAAGAGGTCTTCAGTTAATTTCTCAATTTGTGTTTGCTTGTCGGTGTCTAGGGGTTGTTCTCCCGCTAACAAGTATTCGATTTTTCTGGCGATTTCGGAACCTCGACCATATCCAAAAGTTCCCAAAGAACCCGCTAGTTTGTGAGCCTCTATATAGGCATATTGGCGGGGGTTGTTTTCATCATTTAAATCTTGGGAATTAGCCATAGCTATTGCTTGAATACTCTCAACTCTAGCTATGGTTTTGTCTTTGATTTTTGCCCAAATCTCCGTAACGGTTTCATCTACGGACAAAGGGGGGCGGTTCAAGGATGAATATTGATGACTAAAACTCCCGTCATCTAGGGATTTAATCCGATATCCAATCCCATAGACATTTTCAATTAACTTGGGGTCTCCGCCAGCGTCTTTTAGCTTATTGCGTAGACTTTTAATATGGGCGCGGACAGTGTTATCGGCTGCAGGTTCTTCTATTGACCAGAGATGTTCGATGATGCTATCGTAGCTGAAAACACGATAGGGACTGCGAATAAATAATTCCATCAATCCATATTCTTTGGGGGTGAGAGGTAAGACCGATTTTTGGTAGGAAATCTCGCATTTTGCCGGGTTTAAAGTTAGGTCTCCCCAATGGATTACTGGCGGTAAAGAAATGGTCGCACGACGCAATAAGGCGCGCATTCTGGCGATTAATTCTTCAGCCCTAATCGGTTTGACTAGATAATCATCAGCCCCCGCGTCTAGCCCTAAAACCTTGTCTTCGCAGCTATCACGAGCTGTTAATAATAGCACTGGCATCTGATAATTATGCGATCGCAATTTTCGACATAGTGCAATCCCATTCAGTTTCGGCAACATAATATCTAGGATAACCAAACTATATTCAAAACTTTCGATATAGTTCCATCCCGATTCGCCGTCGGTCGCTATATCGACTACATAATTATGAGCTTTCAGAGATTTGGATAATTGTTGATTCAAATATTGATCATCATCCACTAAAAGAATTTTCATGGTCAATTGAGATTAATGTATGTTAAAATATGATGGTTTCCCTTGATGTAAATCATAACTCAATAGACCCTTCCGTGGCTAATATCCATGAAACCCAAAATTAAAAACCAACTGGCTTGGCAGCAAGCTGAAATACTTATGCAGCCAGCTTTAATCAGAGTCCTAGATAACATTCGTAAGCAACTGGAAACATCTATCTGGAAGGGAAGTTATGAAACCCATACCACCCCCTATCCGGGTTATGTACTTAAATTAGAGCATAATGGCCAACAAGTAAACATTGATGTTTGGGATCTGTGTTATCAAGTCTGTTTCCAGGACTATCAACCCACCCATACACCTGACCAACCCCAGGAGGTGGAAATTGATACCAGTTTACTGGATAATACAGGAGATGTAGATTGGGATAAACTCGATCGCAAAACTCAAGACTTAATCGAGAAAGTTTTTGCTAATTTAACAGGACAATGACTAAAACCCTCCCAGAGATTTACGCGAATACCAAAGCCATATATGATGAAGCTGGTCAGGTTCCCCTCAGTTTTGATAATGACACTGAAGCGTTGAATGCTTCCGAGGAGACGGTGGCGTTATGCGATCGCTCCCATTGGGGACTATTAGAACTTTCTGGGGAAGATCGTTTATCTTTCCTCCACAACCAAAGCACCAATTCTATTAGCGATCGCCAACCGGGACAGGGATGTGATACAGTATTTGTCACCTCCACCGCCCGAAATATCGATCTAGCAACGGCTTACATGACCGAGGAGGCGGTGTTATTACTGGTTTCGCCGAATCGCCGTCAGCACCTGCTACAATGGCTAGACCGCTATATTTTCCCCATGGATAGGGTTAATATAAAAGACATCAGCGACCAGTGGGCGGTATTTAGTCTCATTGGACCGGAAAGTTCCTCTCTACTGACAAAACTGGGGGCTACCATGGCTGAAAATCTGACCCGGGGAAATCACTGGGTTGACATGGTGGCTAATATTTCCGTTCGTGTGGCGATCGGTAGTGGTTTGGCTAGGGAAGGATACACTCTGATAGTTCCCACAGAGGCGGCGGGGAATTTGTGGCTATCTCTGACGGAAGCTGGGGCTGTTCCTTTGGGCGATCGCATTTGGGAACAACTCCGCATTCTCCAGGGTCGCCCCACACCAGATCGGGAACTAACAGAAGATTATAACCCCCTAGAAGCGGGATTATGGGGTAATATTTCCTTTGAGAAAGGTTGTTATATCGGACAGGAAACCATCGCCCGTCTCAACACTTATAAAGGAGTTAAACAACGATTATGGGGTTTGCGTCTTTCGGGTTTTGTGGAACCGGGAACCGTGATTAATCTCAAGGATGAAAAAGTCGGTAAACTTACCAGCATTACCGAGACTCAAGAGGGATGGTTTGGCTTGGGTTATATCCGCACAAAAGCGGGGGGCGAAGGCTTGGAAGTATCCCTAGGAGACACAACGGCTACAGTGGTAGCAGTTCCTTTTTTAAGCCATCCTGAAAGCTGAGATTTGAAACATCATTAACTGAGGGGATTAACACAGGGCGGGTAGTGGTTAGACGAAATCACCCGCCCGCCTCGCAGTTGGGCTTTTAAACCATCAGCCCAGTATTGAAACCGCCAATAATTTGATAAACCATCACAGCGATCGCCACCATTCCTAAAATTACCATTAAACCGGACGGCATAAATTTTCGAGTCTTCACATATCGACCCACAAAAGCTAATACTAAAACCACGGAAATAACTAGGGCAAAAATTAACGCCCATTCCCAGCCTTGGGCTTGTCCCAAAGCTGCGACCAATAACAGTATACCACTACTGACACCCGCTATTAGAGAAATCTTACTTTGGGCTTTCTTATATCCAACAATTCCCCCAACAATTGCCAAAACTCCATAAAGGAGAGTGGCGATCATACCTAAACTCATCAATCCCAACTCCTACTGATTAAAAACTGCCATCAATAGCAACTTATCAGGAATCAGACCGACTCGGAAGAAAATGTTGTAAAAATTAACGTTTTTGATGGTGGCACTATGCCATATAATCAGAGAGTGTCGTGGTTGTGTTTAGATGTAAGTTTCAGCCAAATTAGCCCATGTCCTCACCGTTATCTGAAGCGATCGCTAAAATTCGATTTCTGCAACGTCAAGCGCTATCCCTGCTGCTTTATCAGGAAGTAATGGGAGATCCAATAGGTCAAGCCTTTATGAACCTATTAGACTATATGTTACAAGCAGACAGCCATCAAACTTTACAGGCTTATAGTTACTGGTTTCGAGTCCAAGCCGAACAATCCCAAAGCTGGCAAAATTACTTAATCACTCAAATTCTGAGGGCAGATAATCCCTTTTCCCGTCAAGCCCAACAGTGCGACCTAACGGCATTAAATCCCTCTTTAATTGCGGCTACCCGTCACGATTTAGGAATCTTACATATCCTCTATAAATGTCAGGGGATAACAATGGCTCAATGGGTACAAGCGATCGCCCAAATTCCCGAATTGCCAATAGTTTGGGAAGATGAACCTATTTTAGTTGATAAAATTGAAGAACTGGCTCTGCGTAATCAGTTAGCCCAAGGGGAAAATTGGGGAGATGCCATTGAAGCGATCGCCGCCCACTATCGACAATATGGAACTGGTCAATTTGCCGAAAACCAGGCATTTCGTTGGCGGAATGGGGAACTAATGGCGATCGCGAATCCTGATCCGATTCACCTCAACCAATTAGTAGGATATGAACCACAGCGAGAAATCTTGTTAAAAAATACCGAGTTTTTATTGGCGGGATATTCTGCCTTAAATGTTCTGTTATATGGCAGTAGGGGGTCAGGGAAATCTTCCCTAGTTAAAGCCTTGTTACATCAATATAGCGATCGGGGTTTGCGATTAATTGAAGTAACTAAATCTGAACTGCGAGACCTACCCCAAGTAATTGAACAGTTGCGGGGAGTTCCCCAAAAGTTTATTATCTTTGTGGATGACCTATCTTTTGAAGAAGATGATGATGCTTTTAAAGCCTTGAAAGTTGTCCTGGAAGGAAATATGACCGCCCGACCTGAAAATGTGGTGGTATATGCCACCTCAAACCGCCGCCATTTAGTCCGAGAGTTTTTTGATGAACGTCCCCGCCCTCAAGACCAAAATGAAGTACAGGCTTGGGATACAGTCCAGGAAAAGCTATCATTTGCCGATCGCTTTGGCTTAACCCTGACTTTTGAACCAGCAGATCAGGAAACTTATCTTAGCATAGTTAAGCATCTGGCTACTCAAGCCGGAATAACTATCGATCCAGAAGATCTTGATTATCGCGCCCGCCAGTGGGCAACAAGACATAATGGGCGATCGGGACGGACGGCGCGACAGTTTATCGATTTTCTGGCCGCGGAAATTGCCCTAGCTGATCAATAGATTGGAAAAATTCGGCATCCAGTGTCATCATAATCAAGATCGGAAATACTCCCAAATCAGGAAAAATTAACTATGTCTGAATCTACTGATAGCAACGCTACTATTAAACTTTCACCCCCGGAAGCCTTTGCGGCGATCGCTTTAATTGCCATAGCCGCTGATGGTTTGGTTCTCCCCAGTGAGTCTCAAATCCTCAATAGTAGTCTATCGCGAATGCAGCTTTTTAGCGACTATTCCCCGACTCAGAAACGGGAAATGCTAGATCGTCTACTCACGGAAATTAAAACCCACGGCTACAATACTTTATTAAAATCGGCGATCGCTGTCTTACCCAAAGAGTTACGGGAAACAGTCTTTGCCATTGCTACAGATATCACTCTCGCTGATGGTGAAATTACCAAAGAGGAAGAAGACCTACTTAATGACCTCTACAGTTCCCTCGATTTATCAGAAGAAATGGCTACCAAAATTATTGATGTTATGATGATCAAAAACCAAGGATAGTCAATTCCCATAAATTCCCCTGATTTCCCCTAGTTCAGGGGAACAATAGTCCGAAATTGCTCATTTATTCATCACCTTTGTGGTATATACTAGAACTGTCTACTTTAGCGAAACTGATGCCGCTGGCGTTGTCTATTTTGCCCAGATGATGTCTATGTGTCACCAAGCCTATGAAGCCGCTTTAATTAATCTAGGCATTGACCTAAAAACTTTTGTCAATAACCCCGATTTTGCCATTCCCATTGTCCATGCTTCTATGGACTATCGGCAACCCATTTATTGTGGCGATCGGATTGTCATTAACCTCTCACCTCAACAACTAAGCCTAGATACCTTTCAGATAGAATATCAAATCTGCCTTGCTGATCAGCCTCAATCATTAATCGCCCAAGGTATAACTAAGCATATCTCAATTAACCCATCTACCCGCCAAAGACAACCCCTTCCTCCTCCCATTCAACAATGGTTAAATCCTCGACAAATACAATGATTTGTGTCATAATATTAACAGCTTTTGACCATCAATTAATTAGATGATATGACTTTGGTTTCTCAACTTAGCAATCCTCGTAGTTATGCAGTTATTGGCACCGGGGCATTAGGTGGATTCTATGGCGCTAAACTTCAGAAATCAGGACTAGATGTTCATTTTTTACTCAGAAGTGATTACGATTGGGTGAGTCAGCATGGCTTACAAATAGAATCCGTTTGGGGTGATTTTCAACTCCCCCAAGTCCCAGCCTACAATAATCCCCAAAAAATGCCACCCTGTGATGTAGTAATTGTCGCCATAAAATCCACAGAAAATCATTTACTACCCCAAATTTTACCCCCAGTCTTAAAACCTGATGGCGTGGTTTTGGTCTTACAAAATGGGTTAGGAATTGAGCCAGAAATAGCCGAAATAGTCGGCAATCACAGAGTTTTAGGGGGTATTTGTGTAATTTGTTCTAATAAAATCAAACCTGGTTATATTCGCCATTTAGACTATGGTATGATGAAACTAGCCGAATATAACCACAATTACCAATCTGGTGGCATTACCCCCCGACTCCAACAAATTGGTGAAGACTTTAAAAAGGCTGGTGTCCCCCTAGACATAGCCGAAGATTTACTCTCAATTCGTTGGGAAAAGTTGGTGTGGAATATCCCCTATAATGGATTATCAGTAGTTTTAAATGCCCGCACTGATCAAATGATGTCAAATCCAGCAACTCGGGTTTTAGTTGAGGAAATTATGGGGGAAGTTTTAGAGGGTGCTAAAGGTTGCGATCGCTTTCTTGAGCGCGAAATAATTAATCAAATGTTGTCTCATACCGAAACCATGACACCCTATAAAACCAGCATGAAAATTGACTATGATCAGCGCCGCCCCCTAGAAATTGATGCCATTTTAGGCAATCCCTTAAAAATGGCTACAGCCGGAGGAGTGCATCTCCCTCGCATTCAGATGTTATATCAGCAATTAAAGTTTTTAGATACCCAAAATTGCCCTTAATTAATCTGGCAAAAAATCTGTGAGTATTTCATCCGGTTCATCATAAAAATCCTCATCATCTGCTGCCACAGTAGGTAAAGATGATCGTTGATTAGTTATACTTACTGAACCTAAGCGCCTTTCTAATATAGCCACCCTAGTTTCAACCGCCGTTAAATCTTGGGGTATTTTTTCCAGAGTTAATAATTGTCGCTGGAGTTCAATGATCTGACGACGTAAAAGTTCTATATCTGTGGCATTATTGAGGTTTAAATATTCCTTGATCGCTTCCTGCACCAGTTGCGTGATGCTGTGTCCAGATGCTTGAGATTTTTGCTCAATTTCCTGCATTAACTCCTGGGAAACTGTGACCGTTAAGGTGATATCATTAGGGGCCGACATAAGATCTGACATAATACTTGATACTTTCACTGATTCTGTTAATCATAATCCTGATAGCGGTTTCTGGGAAACTTCAGAAACTCTATGGCGGGCAGGAAATTCCCCCCTAGGGGACTAAAACTTATGATCACAAAGATGCGCTATGATTACAACCAACGTTAAGAATTGTAAAAAACATTGACTGCCCACATTCACTCCCCTAACCCCATTCAACAGCCTGCTGGCTGGCATCGCCTCCGGTGTCGTTGGCAGGGAAACCAGGAAACAGTCCGCCAAGGACTCCCCCACAGCAAATTATCCCCAGCCTGGCAAATTATGCTATTGGGAGACGGATCGCCAACCCGCCACCTGCAACTACTCACCGGGGAACCTACAGAGGTCGATGTGATTGATATGTCTGCCATTGGTATGAGTCCAGATGGTGCGCCGCCATTGATTCAGGCAGTCCCCGGCCCTCGGTTGCGCCGTCAAGTCTGGTTACGGACTGCATCAGGACAACGTTTAGCCTATGCTACTTCCTGGTGGGAAAATAGCCACGTTGACGAGTATTTACAAAATAGATCTCTGCCAATTTGGGCAAGTTTAGCCAGGCTGAGAACTGAATTATATCGAGATGTGCAAGGTATTGACTATGGCGATTCTAAAGCCTTAGAATTAGCCTTTGGACAGCCGGGGCCTTTTTGGGGTCGTTATTATCTTTTCTGGCATCACGGGAAGCCCTTAACCTTGATTTATGAGGTGTTTTCCCCCTATCTTACCAAGTATTTAGGAGCTACGCAAATGCTATGATATCAGATATCTTCATCGAGGCGATCGCTATAGAGAGACTGTAACAGATTCTCTAACTTTTCCTCCGAACAACATTCAATTACAGCCTCAAAAGCATCAACCAAGCGGGCGGCAGTTTCCCCTAAAGTCGGACTCATGCCCCACACATCCTCTACCCAATCTTGAGGGCGATCGTCCACAAAAATCAAACGTTCTAACAGTTGTTTTACTTCCGACCTAGAAATAGATGCCATAATCATTAATTCAAATATCATGCACCATTATAACATATAGGCATCCTGATTATGGATAGTCAGAAACTTTCCTTATATCAACAGGACTTTTACGGTTGGACTCAGTGGCAGTTACAAGCCTTAGCCCAACAGGATATTAATAACCTAGATTGGCAAAATTTACAAGCTGAAATTGACAGTTTAGGAAGACAAGAATATCGAGAATTAGTCAGTCATCTAACAGTCTTGTTAGGGCATTTACTCAAGTGGGAATATCAACCCCATAAACGCTCAAGGAGTTGGTTCTTGACCATTCGAGAACAGCGCCGCGCCACCCGGCGACATTTATCTCGAAATCCTAGTTTAAAGTCCCGAATCGCCCAAGCCTTGGAGGACAGCTTCGAGGCTGGGGTTGATTTGGCTCTCCGAGAGACAGGTCTGCCTTTGCGAACTTTTCCCGATATTTGTCCTTACCAATTTGATGATATTATCACCGATAATTTTATTTGTGACACCAGCCAAGATTGGGAATAAGTTATCATTAAATTACCCATTCTATGGGATAATAAGATAACTCAGAAAATAGCGATCGTATTTGTATTCATGTCCTCAACTCAATCTCCTCTCAATCTTCCATTTAAGCGTCTGCGTCAGTTGCGGACAGGCTTACTTAACTTACATAAAAATCTCCTAGAGTCCGAACGCATTACTTATGAGAAGTGTTACGGACGTATCCCCTCTAAAGGAGAATTTTTCCGGCTAGTAATTGGAGATGATTGGTTTAGCTGGCTGCGACCATTTTCCCAATTTATTGTCAAAATTGACGAAACCCTAGAGGAAAAAGAACCCGTCACCTTAGACCAAGTTAACGAACTACTAGAAGAAGCTAAATTTCTACTGCGAGTAGATGAACAGGGAACCGAACGAGAAAAGCGTTATTATCAAGCCATTCAGCGTGACCCAAATATTGCCCTCATTCATGCTGAAGTGTCAAACATATTAAAATAACACTTCCCCCGAAAATAACCTAGGGTTGGGTTCATCATATCAGCTTGCTACTACAAAGTAAAAGAATGATAAACCCACCCTTATTTTTTCTTAAAAAAACTTGATTAAACATTAATAAATAACCCGCGATCGCAGATATGCTATAATTTAAATATCGAATTTTTAAAACTGTCTTCTACTGGTTTAGACCTATGGTTTCTATTGACCTTTATAAAAATCTACCCACCAGTGATGAACTTCCCGACTCTGATGATACTCCTGTGGATAACGAAGACCAAAACTTTCTCCCCAATTACCTATTATTTCTTCTAGCAATTATCTGGAAAGACCGCAATGATTGGTATTTCGGTGTAGATATGGGAATTTATCACACCAGCGGGGATAACCCCAGAGTCCCAGTAATTCCTGATGGTTTTCTGACGGTGGGAGTGAACCGCCGCCGACCAGGTAATAAATCTCGGAAAAGTTATGTGGTCTGGGAAGAAGGGGGAATGGTTCCTCAGTTGGTGTTAGAGGTGGTTTCCTGGACTCCGGGAAATGAGTATGAGTCCAAAATGGCGATTTATGAAAAGTTGGGGGTACTATACTACGTTATTTATAACCCAGAATATTACCA
>NZ_JBIMLI010000009.1:54642-65866 GCF_051859755.1 Limnospira sp. | reverse complement strand
GTCGGAACATATAAACAGTTAAGGGGTAAACTGGGTTGATTCAGTCTATCTCCCTCTAGGAGGTTATTTCAGGCATTGCAGCCCTATTTCAATCCTAAACGTCTCGCACGCTATCCTTAGCATGGCAGAATGGGAGACACTATTGTTGAAACAGTTCCCCGTGGGGTTCCATAGCTAATTTAAAGCCGGGCTAATTAATGTATGGTAGTTCAACTCACGAATCGACCCTGCCATCTATTGATCCTAGCAAGGATTGTAACAAATCTAAGGGGGAGATTGACTACTCCCCGCGCTAAAGCGACGGGGATTCCCCGGAGGGATTACAGCACTTCTGAGTTAGGATCGACACACCAGGAAGATCCCAAATTCTCAGACGCCTAGGCGAAGTCAAAACGCCTCTTGCGGGGATGCAAGGCATCCCCGTTACTTTTGCTTTGCGACCGATATTCCACGCCCCGTTGCAGTCGGCATTGACCTCAACGCCAGCAGCAGAGCGATAGGTTCCACGTCGAATGCGCCTACCTGAAGCCTTCCAACCCTCGGGTTTTTCACCGTAAACGGGAATACTGTCTAGGTCTAACGCGGACGCTTGCGACGTATAACTTTCCTCCTGTTCAACGAACAAAATACCGTGGGCCTCGCAAAGCTGAGCTATTCGGTTCTTCAGCCTTGCCGTAGGAATCTGCACAAATTTCTGGTTGGTTTGGCAGCCCATGCTGGCCCCGTTTTTTTGCCCCTGATTCCAGCCAAAGACCACAGTGCCAATGCCATGCTTCAGGCAGTGATTGACCACTAGCCTATCTGCCTTGTTGACGGCATCCCGCATCTGGCGATTACGCTTGCCCGTGAGCTTATCTAGCAACCTGCACCAAAAGGCATGAGGCTTTCCCTCTTTGATGGTGGCGACCCGTTTGTTGTAGAACTGGTTGAGCGCCTTCAGGTGCTTGCCGTCCACAATCAAACTATGGCCCTCGCTATCCACACAGGTCAGCCAGTTGTCAATGCCGTGATCAATGGCTAGCGACTTCTCAGGGTCTAGAACCACGGGCACAACGGGGGGTGCTTCGCAGATCCAGACGGCATCAAAGTAGCCTGCACGAGGAACAATCTGCACCTCTCTAACCTTTTCCCAGTCAAGGTTTGACGGGAAAGGCAGGAAGATTTCGGGTAGGTCAAACCAGACCTTGCAGGCCGTTCCCATTGGCACCCTAACCTGACCATCAACCAGCCTCAGCCACCGCCTAGGGTAGCTAAGCTGAAACATGCCGCCAGACTTGCGGTAATTGGGCGGCTTCGGCTTTTCAGTCAGCCCACCGCTGCGCCATAACTTCAGTAGCTCACGGTAGCCCTTGAACGCCTCACCCACGCTGATACAGGTTTGCTGTGCAGCGCTGGTATAGAGCGCTTTCATGTGGGCGTTGTGCTTCATCTGGCTCGATAGCCAGCGCCCATTCGAGAATTTACCTGCCTTGAAATACAACTGCCTAGCCAGGTAAACCGTGCAGTTGTAGAGGTTATTTGAAGCCGTGCCAAGATACTCCAGTGCGGCCCTCAGGGGAGGGTCGTCAGGGAGTTGATTGACTTGTGCTGCAAAGGTTTGAGCCATAAAATAAGTATACTAGAATTGTCGATAAATGGGTAGCCTTCAACAATGCGAGATGAGTCAATCAACTACCGCCACGGCAACCACTCGGTAGGGCTGGCCCATGTTCACCTGGTCTGGATTCCGAAAAGGCGGAAGAAGGTTTTGGTCGGCAACGTCAAGATGAGGCTTGCCGCAATACTGAATGAGGTTGCCCTAGAAAATGACTGGCTGGTCAAGGCTCTGGAAATAGCCCCTGACCACGTTCACATCCTGGTAGAGCACGGCTCTCAGGTCGCCATTCACCAAATAGTCAAAGCTATGAAGGGGCGTTCATCTAGGCGGATCAGGCAGGAGTTCCCTCACCTCTGCAAGCTACCTTCATTGTGGACTCGGTCGTATTACTACGAAGCTACAGGGAAAGTCAGCACGGCTAAGGTGACAGCTTACATTAACGACCCTCACCATTCCTGATGGCGGCTAAAGCCGCCGTGTCGCTTTTCCGCCCCGCTATAAAGAGACGGGGCTACCAATCTCCCGAGTTTTTATCGTGTTAAGATCGCGGTCAAGGAGATCCGGGCTAGGGGCGGAAACCCAGTCCTACAGCCAGATCTAATCTGGGCGCGATCGCATTTACCCGAATTTGGTATTTTGTCATACAATCTAAGTTAGGGACTAAAGCCGGGACAAATAACCGGTACTCTCAACGGAGCGGGTCCTTTCCTGGTTCTGAGAATCGTGTAAAATCCTAATCTGGTAGCACTACTCGATATTATAAATTATCTAAATGACATTTCTCAATCGTTCAACCCTTCGTCGTTTACAAAAACTACCCTCCATTCCTAGCGTGTGGGAGGGCGATCGCCGTCCCATGTCTCACGAGTCTCGACCTAGTTTGGAAACAGATATAGAGGCTGATAATGACTGCATCATTTGGGTTGACGGTTCTCAGGGAATGGTACGGTCAATGGATATGGTATCGGCTAATATTGGCCCAGAAGCGATCGTCCGAACTTTACTCAGGGCGATGGAACATCCCCAAAGCCCTACCCCAGCAGCCCGCCCTCACAAAATTGTGGTCAAAGATCGCGAAATTCAGTTTTTCCTGCGCGGTGTCCTACAAGAACTCGATATAGTTATAGACTATGTACCAGATTTACCACTAATTGATGAGATATTTAGGGGACTCCAAGAAGTAGCCGAAAGTCGCCCCCCTCAACTCCCCGAAGCCTTTGTAGATCCCCTGCTCAAAAAAGCCGAGCAAATTTGGAAAGATGCACCTTGGGATAAATTAGGGGAACATCAAATTATTTCTATAGAAATCAATCACTTAGACGTAGGAACTATCTACATTTCTACACTGGGTAAGTTAGGGATGGATTATGGGGTGCTAATGTACCGTTCCCTAGAATCTTTAAAAAGGTTTCGAGAAAGAGTTGTTGCTGACCGACCTTTTGATAACCTAGAAGAAGCATTTTTAACTCAAGATTGTCTGTTTGTCACCTTTGAGCCTTTGTCAGAAGAAGATGAGGAGGAGGACGTAATCTGGGAAACTTTATCAGCATCGCAGATTGAACCTAACTTTGGTAATTTACACCCCTTAGAAGGTTTGCGATCGGTCATCTACGAAGAAGAAGCCACGGTGATGATGGTAGCCTTGGAAGCACTGCACCGATTCTTACGAGATTTTCGCTATAAATTAAATGAGGATTCATTTCCTGAGCTGTCTAAACGCTATCGCATATCTTGTTCTGTACCTGATGCACCTGAAACCAAAATGATTTCGGTGAAGGTGAAAACTTTACCAGAGGTGGCTGATGAACTTCTGGAAATGGTGAAAGCAGCGGAAGATGACGAGGAGGAGTTTGATTACCCTACCTTACGAGATGATTTGATACCACCTAAATCATTTTTGAGTTTGGGTGTAATTCCTTGGGAAACGGTGGATTACTTGCGAAACAATACGGAGTTCTACCAGCCTTCTGATGTGGATATTCCTCAGAAAGGGGATGGTTTACCTGTGATTTTGATTCAAACTTATGAGCCGGAGGCGAAAACACTAATTCAAAATTTGGAGGAGGCTGGAGGATTAGCGGGAATATGTTTTAACTCAGGGAAAGATCCAGTTGAGGGTCGGAATTATGACCTGGGAATTTTGAAGACAGAAAATGGTGAGTTGCATTTGTTTGGGGAATTTATCGAGGATGACCCAACTCATCAGCGGGCTAGGACAAACTGGGAAAGACGCTGTAGCCAAACTGAGGGTTGGTGTGGTTTAATTATTGCTATGGGGTTGACAGATAGCCCTAGTGATCAGCCCGGTTTTAAGGATATGATGGCATTGGTTGAATTGCGCTCTGTTTCTCCTGATGAGTTTGGATTGGGACCTTTAGAACTCATTACCCCCATGTAATTAACTGGAAACTACAACCTAGGTTATGTCTGAACTACCCCCCCTAAATACTGATACGATTTGGGCGATTCTCAATGAGGAAATAGAGGACAACACTGTTAATCAACTGGTTTGGTATTATCTTGGTTATCGCTATGACGAACAAAGCGATCGCTGGGATATAACTCAAGTTGATACACAGTGGCGAGAAACATATCGAGAACCCCCGGACTTTATCGAAAGCCGTCCGGCTACTGTTCAACTCACCCGGTCGATACCTAAAGAAAATAAACAACTCCTGAAAGAGGAACTAGGCTTTAAAGGCTACACTATTGGAAACTTTGGACCGAGACAAACCCGGCGCGCTACTATGGCTAACTGGTTACTCTCCTATATGAAAACTACCCAAGCTAATAATACAGATATTGAAAAATTGAGGTAAGGATTTCGTGACTAAAACTGCATTTTTGGGACTTGGCGTGATGGGTGGCTATATGGCTGCTAACCTCGCTCAAGGTGGTTATGATGTGAAAGGATGGAATCGTACTCCCTCGCGTCCTGGTGTGGCGATCGCCTCTGATGCAGGTGCTACAATCGTCCATAGCATAGAAGAAGCTGTGACCGAAGCTGAGGTGATCTGTACCTGTGTGGGAGATGTTCCCGACGTGGAAGAAGTCATCCTTGGTTCCCTTGGGGTGATTCAGTTTGCTAAACCGGGCGCGATCATTATAGACTTTAGCACTATTGGGTCGGCGGCGGTTCATCCGATCGCTTCGGCGATCGCATCCCATCAAATGCAGTTTTTAGATGCACCTGTTTCCGGGGGAGATATCGGCGCGAAAAATGGTACTCTAACTATTATGGTGGGTGGCGATCGCCATAGCTTTGACACCTGCCTACCCTTGTTAGAAACAATGGGTAAAAATATCCGCTATTGTGGTCCTAGTGGTAGCGGTCAAGCTGTCAAACTCTGTAATCAGGTACTATGTTCCCTCAACATGATTGGACTATGTGAGGCGATGTTACTAGCGGAACATCAGGGTATTGACCCTCAACTAATTGTGGAGGTATGCAGCACCGGAGCCGCTGGGTCTTGGGCTTTGTCTAACCTAGGGGAAAAGGTAGCTAACAATGATTTCGCTCCGGGTTTTATGATTCGCCACATGGTTAAGGATTTGCGATTAGTTCAAGAGGCTATTTCCAGGGAGTTACCAGGGGTAAAATTAGCCGATACCCTGTTTAAAATAGTTCAGAATTTGGATGAAGGTTTAGGCTCTACTCAAGGAACCCAAGCCATGATTAGAGCTTATCAGAAGCCGGACAATTAACAATTAACAATTAACAATTAATAATTAATAATTATCCATTTCGGAGACCGCCGCTACTAGAGATAAAGCTACCATGGGGGCTGTGACCGATCGCCAAAATTAACAATTAATAATTAATAATTAATAATTAATAATTATCCATTTCGGAGACCGCAGCCACCAGAGATAAAGCTACCATGGGGGCTGTGACCGATCGCAAAATTCGGCTTCCCAGAGACACCGGCTGAAATCGCCTATTAATAGCCTCCTCAACCTCTGGTGTTGTCCATCCCCCTTCGGGTCCAATAGCTAAAAGCAGGGAATTGTAGACATAACCCTTTCCTTGTCCCGTTCTCGCAGCCAACAAACAATTCAACAGGTGGGGAAAATCTCCCCTAGCCACACAAATATATTTATCTACCTCTTCTCCCTGGTCTGACAAGGTTTCCCAAGCCTGCTGTATCGATAGTGGATCAGTAATTTCCGGGAGGATCTGACGTTCTGACTGTTCCGCCGCCTCTGTAGCAATACGTCGCCAGCGGGCTAGTTTTTGAGGGCTAGGGACAACCACAGTGCGGGCGCTCATAATGGGAACCAAACGAGACACTCCCAACTCCGTAGTACAGCGCACAATCTCCTCAAAGCCACTTCCTTTAGGCATAGACACCCATAAAGTCACAGGTATGGGTAACTCATTGTTAATCCTTATCGGTTCAACTACAGTGGCATTTTGCCCGCCTTTCCAGATAGCCAGCCACCAACCCCCCCGACCATCAAGAATAATAAAGCGATCGCCTGGTTGTAGGCGCAAAACCCGACCCAAATAATGCTGTTGTCCAGCAGTCAGGTCTACTTGTTGGTCGTGGAATTGTTCAGAAGCGATCGCGATCCGTTGAAGTTCCCTCATGAAATTCTGTTAACAAAATGACCCCACCCGACTTTTGGTAGGGTGGGGATTACTTAATCTGCCATTAAAGGCAATTAGGACTCAGCTCGCACCTTAGCTAGGTACTCCTCAATCGCCTGGGTAGCAATTTCCACAATTGGTTTGCTTTGGCGTTTGGACTCATCTTTTAGTTGACTATAGATGTCATGACGCACACTAACCCGATGTCGAATTTTGCTAGGATCGACCGGAGCTTGGGGCGCGGGAGCCTCATTAGAGGGTGTTTCTACGGAAGTCGGGACAGGGATTTCTTTCGTCTCAATGTTCATCGAGGAATCTACTTGGTAATTGGATACAAAAGTGCGGATGGAGTCTAAACCAACACGATGGCAAAAATCGCCAAAACTCTCGGACGGTTGCCGATTCTGTTTAAAGCCAACAAAAATCGGCTCCAGAACTGCTTCTAGGTCACATAGAGCCAGCCGTTCCATAAAAGGTTCAGCTAGTCGCGTTTGGTTAGGAGAGCCTCCCAGCCAAACCTGGTAGGTGTCGGGAGCGCTACCGACGAACCCCAGTTCCGCCATGTAGGGTCTGGCACATCCATTGGGACATCCTGTCATCCTAACGACAAAATGCTCCTGTTCCAGCCCTACCTTGTCCAACAATACCCGAATCCGGTCCAGGATACCAGGGATTGCACGTTCAGATTCTGTAATTGCTAATCCACAAGTCGGGAAAGCTGGACAGGCCATGGCATAGCGGACCAGAGGATCAATTTCTGTTTCTGGCAAAACCCCATGTTCTTTCAGAAGGCGATCGATTGTCTTTTGGTGTTTGGGCGAAATCTGATACAGGATAATGTTATGGTTGCCTGTAATTAACATTGGCAACTCAAACTTTTGGTTAATTTGCTGTAAAGCTGCCTTCAGCCGGAAACTCCCGTCATCTTTCACCCGACCATTTTCTACCGAGATACCCAGAAATAAGTTACCGTCGCCCTGTTCATGCCATCCCAGGTAATCTTGATATTTCCAGGGAGGCAGGGGTTTAAAAGGTTTTAGGGGTTTGCCAAAATAATCCTCAACCTGAGCGCGGAATTTGTCAACTCCCCAATCCTCAATTAAATATTTCATCCGCGCGTGGCGGCGGTTAGTGCGATCGCCATAATCCCGCTGGGTTGCTACGATCGCCTTCACCAAATCATAAATATCAGCGCGATCGACATAGCCAATTTCATCAGCTATACGGGGGAAGGTTTCTTCCTTGCGGTGAGTTCTACCCATACCGCCGCCTGCTAGGACGTTAAATCCCTCCAATTCTCCCGCCGCATTAGTTATGACCACCAAACCCACATCTTGGGTATAAATATCAACAGAGTTATCTCCGGGGACTGTTACCGCACACTTAAACTTACGGGGCATATAATGCTTGCCATAGATCGGCTCTTCCCCCTCATGGAAAATTGTGCCATTACCATTGCGATCGCGCGCCGCTTTGACTTCCGGGTTTTCCTCCCCACTAACTATTTTTTCCCCATCGAGCCAAATTTCATAATAAGCCCCAGTCTGAGGAGTCAGCAGATCCGCAATATAATTCGCGTAGGTTTTCGCATACTCATACTCAGGGCGATCGCAATAGGGGGCTGGAGGAGCCATCACATTCCGGTTCAAGTCTCCACAAGCACCCAGAGTCGAGCCCATGCTTTTGATAATGCTAGAGAGAACCGTTTTCAGGTTCTTTTTGAGAATCCCATGGAGTTGGAACCCTTGGCGGGTAGTTGTCCGCAGTGTCCCATTCCCGTATTCATCCGCTAGATGATCCAGAGTCTGATAAAGTTCAGGGGGGATAAATCCGCCTGGGCTGCGGGTTCGCAACATAAACTGATAATCTTTCTCTTGTCCCGGAACCCGATTATCTCGGTTATCCTGTTGGTAGGAGCCATGAAACTTGAGAATCTGAACCGCATCCTCTGTCAAATAGTTGCGATCGTTCAGCAGTTCAGTAGCTAAAGGCTCCCGCAGTTGATTACTGCGCTCTTTGATAGCTTCAAGTTTAGAGAGCTTTTCCGCTGATTTGGTAAATGTAGGGCTTGTCATAGTAAGGTGAAGTGCCAGTCAAAACAAAAAAACATCGAGGCTGAACCTGACTTAGCATAAATTCCAAGCCACACCCACTGGTTCTCGATATCCTAGCAAAATGATCGTACCATGATTATGCTAGAGATTGTCCTGCTGATGTTTAGATTTGGTAAAAATTTTTTATGGCAGATTCTTTAATGTACCAGGAAGATCACTTTGTGGTCTTGGAGTCTAACCAACCCGAGCAACTTATGACTGTCGCTGAACTTACAGACAAGTTACAGGCTATTCTAGCCCAACTACAAGATGATCTCCCCCGTGAGCTCCAAAAGTTTCCCACCCCCTCCCAGCAAGCCGAATATCTCATCAATACCTGCTGTGATCTTGATTTGGGACCCGGAAAATATCTACAGTGGTATGCAGTACGTTTAGAAAAAGGCAATCCCGAATAGGTAGCATAGACACCAGTTCCCCAAAGCTATGGGATTTAACCCCAAATTTGCCTATTGATTAGCCCTCAATTAGCTTTCCGTATCAGCAATCATGATTAAATCCACGCAATCAGTTTCTGGTTGAGTCACCTGTACCCGCAAATTCGGACCAAAAAATTGAGCAATTTTGCTTTGTTTCTCTTCCCACACCGATAGAGGCACAAAAGGCGAGTAAAATTCTAAAATGAGCGCATAACTGCCATCAACCACCCCTTCCCGCAAGGCTTGTAGTTGTGGGTGTTCCTCATCATTCCCTCCTAGCTTCAGGCGTTCGATCGCATCAATCAGGTGAGCAGATTGGCCATAACGATAGCGGGTCACATCCGATCGCACTTGATTTTGAGTCGGGGTCGCCTGTTGTTCCCGCTTGCTGAGGACTTCTGGCGTTGTCGGTTCAGAAAATGGTATCGGTTTAATTTCTGCCGCTTTCAGAGCTAGTCCCCCCAATAATAGGGGAATCCCATAAAAAAACCCCGCTAGGTTCAGGGTAGCATAGTCAGCAAAATAGGCGACAAACCCCACCACAGTAATTAACCCACCCAGCACTAAACCCACTTGAGCCAGAGAAATTTTACGCAACATCAGATTAACTAATTATCAATTTTTGTCATCAATCAATACTTTACCAAAAAATTGCCCGTCAACCCCAATCATTTACAGTCCCCCAGTCCGGTTTTTTTTTCACATCACCAGAACACAAAACTTGAGTTTGATGCTAAAATCATCGAAAATCTAACTAGGTGACAAGAGGATAATCCATGGATTCACAGAAGATCCGAGAGGGAGTTGCCTTAATTGAGAGCAAACGGGAGGCTCTACTCAAGTTATTGGAAAAACCCAATTTAGGGCCTTTGCGAATTGATGTAAATCAGGCTCTCGAGGAAATGGACGAGTTGCTAGAAGACTTCAAACGCACATTTCCTGAATCCGAAACTAAT
Organism: Limnospira sp.; assembly: GCF_051859755.1. NCBI lineage: Bacteria > Bacillati > Cyanobacteriota > Cyanophyceae > Oscillatoriales > Sirenicapillariaceae > Limnospira > Limnospira sp. Next base: position 56,192 of record NZ_JBIMLI010000009.1, on the reverse strand, counting down.
TAAGTTTCTGGTCATAGGTTAGGGTTTTATCCCTCCTCTCAATGCCAGCTATTATATATATTTTCTGGGGCGGGGCGCAGTTAAATCCGATGTTTTTTAGGTAGAGTATTGTTGTATTCTCACCCATAAAAAGCATTCTTAATTAATGGCTACAGCCCCGCCCCCGCCTACCTTGGCAACCTTTAATCTGCCATTTGACTACTATCTACGCAGTTGAATAGGCATCACCAAATAGGTCATTTTTAAACCTCCAAAAGGATTGATAATTACCGGGGTGCTTGCCGCGTTCAATTGTATCTGAATTTCCGAACTATTCAACACCTTTAACCCATCCATTAAGTATTTAACATTAAAGGCAAGTTCCTTGGGTTCTTCACCAGAAATCTGAGCAGGCATTGACTCCAAAGCATTCCCGACATCAGCAGCTTCTACAGATAGGGAAATTTGTTGATTTACCTCATCAATGATACATTTAACAATATCATTTTTTTGGCTGGCTAAAACCCCAATCCGCTCCAAAGCCGCCAAAAGTGTCCGCCGTTCAACATTCACCTGGCTTAAAAACTTATTAGGTATTAACTGTTCATAAGCCGGATAAGCACCCTCCAACTTACGAGAGTTCAAACGACGAGTCCCCAATTCAAAAACCACTTGGGTATCATCAAAACCTAAAGTCACCATGGGGGGGGTTGTTGATTCTTCCTCCGTGGCGGCACTATGTCGCGCTGAGTTAGCACTGACAATCATGCGTTCCACCTCCCGCAGGGCGCGTGCTGGGATAGTGATTTCCAAGTTTTCTGGTTCTTGGCTATTGGGGTCTCGGACATTTTCCACCTTGACCACTGCGAGTCTATGACCGTCGGTGGAAGCAAAACAAAGGGTATCTTTTCCCACCTTGAGATTAACACCAGCTAGGACTTGCTTAGTTTCATCAGGGCTGGTAGCGAAGAGAGTTCCCTTTAAGCCTTCCAATAAACTATCAGCCGCTAGTTGAATGCTATGTTCACCTTCTACCGAGGGTAAGTCGGGATACTCCTCAGCCACCATTCCCCGGACTTGATAGCGTCCTGAACTGGAAGTTAGGGTAACTACAGCCTCTGTCTCTTCATCATCGACCTGAATATCGCCCCCAGGTAAACGGGAGACAATATCATTGAGCAATTTAGCAGGTAAGGTCAAAACTCCCCCCTGCTGAACCTGAGCCGGAAAACTGGTGTTAATTCCCATACTCAAGTCAAAGGCGGTTAAACTCAATTGTTGAGTGTCCGCATCAGCTTTCACCAAAATGTTAGATAAAATCGGGTGACTGGGACGGGATGGAATGGCTCTGGAAACTAAGGATAGATTAGAACTGAGTTGTTCCTGTTCTACAATTAACCGCATTTCAGGTATTTAGCAAGGGGACTGAAGCTAACATTATATCGCGCTATGGGGACGTGGCGATCGCCTAAGTTCTGAAACTAAGTTTTGAGGCTAAGTTTTGAGGCTAAGTTTTGAGGCTAAGTTTTGAGGCTAAGTTTTGAGGCTAAGTTTTGAGGCTAAGTTTTGAG
>NZ_JBIMLI010000009.1:54190-54543 GCF_051859755.1 Limnospira sp. | reverse complement strand
GGCTAATTGTTTAGGGGGGTGGCGAGCCACTGTGGAAATTGTGGAAATTGTGTTTAAATTTGACTTTGGTTAAGGGTTCCATCCTGTCAGCATCTGTGGAAAAACTGTGGAAAATCCATCAAATCGATAGGGATTTGGTCTGGTTCAATCCCCTGTCAACCTTAGTATTTGGGAATAATAGGCAAGTTATCCACAACATTTTCCACAGGGTATGAGTTCAGGTTGAAGATAGGTAAATCGAGAAAAAAGTGCTTTAACGCCAATCGACCCCCCCACATGAGGAAAGCGACAGGCTGGGGAACCACCCCTGGCGGCTAGAAACAGCATAAAAGCCATTGAATAAGACCCCGGGG
>NZ_JBIMLI010000009.1:2119-54094 GCF_051859755.1 Limnospira sp. | reverse complement strand
AACCCCTATCAAATCAGGAAAAAAGTGCTTTAACGCCAATCGACCCCACTACCATGAGGAAAGCGACAGGCTGGGGAACCCGACAGCCAAATCCGCCGCCACCCCCGGCGACCTACTCGATAAGGGGAAATGCGCTAAATTAGCTACAAACCCCTAAAGTCGAAACAGCATGAAAGCTATTGAAACCACAGCCACCATTAACGAAAGTGGAGAACTGACCCTTGATTGCTCCCTAGGTATTACCAAACCTCAGCGAGTCCGCCTCATCGTCTTGATGCTGGAAGAAGACGAAGAAGACCCCGGCGAAACACCTACCGAAATCGCCATAGAAGGCATTAAACAAGGACTACAGGAAGCCTTCACGGGACAAACCCTCCCCCTGTCAGAAATGTGGGAAGGTATTGATGCCGAGTGAACCATTACCCATTGAAATCGCCTTGACTCCCCGCTTTAAACGCGACCTCGGAGTTTCTGGGAGGCGATCGCCTCAACGGCGGACTGTTCGATCGCGACTGGGGAGTTGTGTCGCCATAGTTGTTGTTGAGTTTACAGCTAATGCTGTCGATTTTAGCTTACCTTAACGCTAATCCGGTGCTAGTAGAGGGTCAAGATGCCTAGGGTAGAGTCACTGATTAAGGTTTGAATATGTGCTGCGTGAGTTCGCAGGATTGCTTCAATGTCTGTGGTAGAGCAGTTGCCTCGACGAATCCAAATTATTTTTGGGGGAAAGCCCATTAATGTGAGGAGTTCGTTGTAGTCGCTGTCTTTGGTGACGATGATGAATTTATGGTGCTTGGCATAATCCCAAACCTCACGATCGCCTGATTTCTCGAGTCCGATTTGGTAAACGTGGGTTGATTCGGGAAACAAGTAGCGCAAGTCTTTGTATTAGCCGAGGTGAAAGATTGTGGTCAAATAGCAGATTCATGCTTGCACCAGTAGGGTTTGTTGTTCCCGATTGGCGGCGTAGCTGAGGCAAGCCAAGATATCCTCTTGGGTGAGGTAGGGAAAGTCGTCTAAAATTTCTTGGTAGGTCATGCCAGAGGCTAAATAGGACAGCACATCATAAACGGTGATCCGCATACCGCGAATGCAGGGTTTGCCACTGCGTTGGCTCGGTTCTAGGGTGATTCGTTCTCTGTAGTCCATTGGCTGTTGCTCCTTTTTCAGTTGGGGCTTGCTCAATTCTGATTCATCGTTCAGTCATATTTTGATTATACTGGCTATATTTTGAAGGGCGACAATCATTGACCGGACAAACTCTCCCCCTCTCGGAAATTGCCTATTAATCAATAACAATACCTAAGACACTTTCCACACGAGGAGAAACCGATCGCCACCAAAAACAATAACTCGCAGACACTCTCGACGGGGGGTGATATCGGAAATGTCCGTAAGATTGTGGGGCTGCTCCCTATTAATTAGATGGGGATTGGCTCATTCATAAGAATTGTAAAAAATTGGGGTTTTTGTGGTCGGTGGGGGGGTACACTGGAAGTTATTTGAGTGGGATGGACTCGCCCGGTGACGTAAGGACAGCACCAGAATAACGATCGCTTATTGGTACTATGGGGGAATGGCGATCGCATGATCAGGAAGCCAAGATGACTAATCAACGTTTGCATTGATGTTGGTTAACCGTCGTCAAGCCTTCGATGACGCTACGGAAATTTACTTAATCTTGATCGGCGATTTTGTTTCATGTGGAAACCTTTAGCAGCTTCATGCTTGCACCAGTAGGGTTTGTTCACGATTGGCGGCGTAGCTGAGGCAAGCCAAGATATCTTTTCGGGTGAGGTAGGGAAAGTCGTCTAAAATGTCTTGGTAGGTCATGCCAGAGCCTAAATAGGACAGGACATCATCAACCGTGATCGGCATACCGCGAATGCAGCGTTGGTCAATGGGTTGGCTCGGTTTATGTTTCAGTGATAATCGTTCTGTGATATTTTGATGATACTGGCTATATTTTTAAGCCGGACTATTGACAGAACGGCAAAAAGGGACAATGTTTGAGCAAACGTTCAAAAATATTGATGATGTCCTGCGAAAAGAGGCAGGTTGTACGACCGAGTTAGATTATACGGAGCAAACCTCTTGGCTCCTGTTTCTCAAGTATCTGGATGATTTGGAAGAGGAACGGGCGATGGAGGCGGAGTTACTGGGGAAGTCTTACGAGTTCATTTTGGACGAAGCCTATCGCTGGTCTTATTGGGCTGCGCCAAAGTTACCGAGTGGGGATATTGACCGCAACCATGCTTTAACCGGCGATGATTTGATTGAGTATGTTAATAATGTTCTGTTTCCCCACCTGCAAGGATTCAAACAACGCGCCGCCAGTGCGGATACCATCGAATATAAAATCGGTGAGATTTTTGGGGAAATTAAGAATAAGTTTCAAAGTGGTTACGGTTTGCGGGAAGCGTTGGAGTTGGTGGATGAGTTGAAGTTTCAGACCCAGAAGGAGAAACATGAGCTTTCCCATCTCTATGAAACGAAGATCAAAAATATGGGGAATGCTGGCCGGAATGGGGGGGAATATTACACGCCACGGCCGTTAATTCGGGCGATGATTCGGGTGGTTAAACCCAAGATTGGCGATCGCATCTATGACGGGGCTTGCGGTTCGGCTGGATTCTTATGCGAGAGTTACGACTATTTGCGCCAAGGCAAGCTCACCACCCAGCAGCTTAGGCTACTCCAAACCGGGACACTATTTGGCAAGGAGAAAAAGAGCCTCGCCTATGTCATCGCCATCATGAACCTGATTCTGCATGGCATTGATGCGCCGAATATTATTCATACCAATACTCTGGCGGAAAATCTCAGCGATATTCAGGAGAAAGACCGTTTTAATGTGGTATTAGCTAACCCACCTTTTGGGGGGAATGAACGGAAGGAGGTGCAGCAAAATTTCCCGGTTAAAACCGGAGAGACGGCGTTTCTGTTTTTGCAGCACTTTATCAAGATTCTCAAGGTGGGGGGACGAGCGGGGATTGTTATTAAAAATACCTTCCTCTCGAATTCTGATAATGCGTCGCGGGCTTTGCGACAGCAGCTTTTAAGCGATTGTAATCTACACACGATTTTAGATTGTCCGGGGGGGACGTTTATCGGGGCTGGAGTCAAAACGGTGGTGCTATTTTTTGAGAAGGGGAATCCGTCTGATTCGCTTCAGGGAATGCCTTTATTTTCTCAGGGGAAATCTCACGCTGAGGGAATGGCGACTCGGAAAATTTGGTACTACCAGCTAGACCCTGGGCGGAATTTGGGCAAGACGAATCCGCTTAATGATGAGGATTTACAGGAGTTTGTGGAGTTGCAGGCGACTTTTGCAGACTCGGATAAATCTTGGTCTGTGGATGTGGCGGATATCGACTGGGAAACCTGCGATTTATCGGTTAAAAATCCCAATAAGGCAGAGGAAACAGCATTGAGAGACCCGCAGGAAATTTTAGATGAGATTGCGGCTTTAGATGCGGAGAGTGTGGAGATTTTAGCAGGAATTGGGGGGATGTTAATGGTAGATTGATTTTCAAGCTCAAATTAATATCTATAGGTTGGATGAAGCCAAGGGCGAAACCCAATATCCCCTAAAATCCAGAAACCGGGTTTATGGCTACTGAATTTAAGATAATTGAACTGAGGTAGGTTATGAAAAATATCAAAATTATTGTAGAAAAACACGCTGATGGTTATGTGGCTTATCCTTTAGGAATACAGGGGGTGATTGTGGGTGAGGGAGATAGTTATGAAGAGGCTTTAAATGATGTCCGTTCTGCGATTTTATTTCATGTGGAAACCTTTGGGAAATCGGTACTAGAATCGGAGGATTTTATATTAGAGGCTTTTGTAGCTGAGACTAGCTTATAATGAGTAAATTTCCGGTAAATGCCCCCAAAACAAAAGTTATTAAAGCACTAGAGATGCTGGGATTTTCAATAGTGAGGGAGAAAGAACATATTTCTATGATTCGTCAAAATACTGATGGTACAAGGACTCCATTAACTTTGCCGAATCATAAACTAATTAAAGGTTCTACGCTGAGAAGTATCTGTACTCAATCTGGTATTTCACGGGATGATTTTCTAGCTGTATATAACCAAACCTAGAAATCTACCTGGTTTTATTTATGGATTGATGGGCTAAATTTGCAGGGTTTATTTTAGCAGGTATTGGGGGGATGTTGGGATGAAGGGTTGGGATATTGTTGCCCTAGAAGACTTAGGTAAAATTACTTCGAGTAAACGTATATTTAAGAAGGATTACGTTGATTCAGGAATTCCCTTTTATAGAACTAAGGAAATTAAAGAATTAGCCAATGGCAAAGAAGTTTCTACTGAACTTTTTATATCAAGAGATAGTTTTAATGAAATTAAGGCTAAGTTTGGGACTCCGAGCGTAGGAGATTTGCTAATTACTGCCATAGGTACTGTTGGTGAAATTTATGTTGTAGATAGAACTGACTTCTACTTTAAAGACGGAAATGTACTTTGGCTTAGAGACTTCAAAGCTATCGAGCCAAACTTTTTAAAATATGCCTTGATTGCATTTGTAGACGAGATTAATAGTCTCTCTCACGGTTCTACCTATAAAGCTCTTCCTATAGAAAAGCTCAAGAAACACAAAATATATAAGCCGTCAATTTCAGAACAAAAGCGGATTGTAGCGATTTTGGATGAGGCGTTTGAGGGGATTGATGCGGCGATCGCAAACACCCAGAAAAACCTCGCCAACGCCCGCGAACTCTTTGAAAGCTATCTCAACGGCATCTTTACCCGGAAGGGTGATGGGTGGGTTGAGAAAAAGTTAGGGGAGATTTGCCATAAAGTAGAGTATGGTTCATCTTCAAAATCACAGCCAGAAGGCGATATTCCTGTTATTAGAATGGGCAATATTCAAAACAACATGATTGACTGGACTGATTTAGTATATACTTCAAATCCAGACGAAATTAATCGATACTTACTCCAGTATAATGATGTCTTATTTAATAGAACAAATAGTGCAGATCATGTTGGCAAATCTGCAATATATAAAGGTGAAAAGCCAGCCATTTTTGCTGGCTATTTAATCCGTGTTCATTATAAAAAAGATGTGATAGATCCAGATTTTTTAAACTTTTACCTAAACTGTTATAAAACTAGAGAATATGGTAAATCAGTGATGAGTCGAAGTGTTAATCAAGTAAACATTAATGGAACGAAGTTAAAAAACTATCCTATCTACCACCCCGATCTGTATACCCAGAAACAGATCATTAAAAAGCTATATTTTCTTTTTCGAGAAACCCAACGCCTAGAAACTATCTACCGCCGTAAACTAGAAGCCCTGCAAGAACTCAAACAATCCATCCTACAAAAAGCCTTTACCGGAGAACTCACCAACGAAAAGGCTAAAGACGTGGCCGCCTGAACACCAGATAAAATAGAGAAAAAGTGCTTGAACACAAATCCACCCTCCCACCATGAACGAAGCTGAAACCCGCGCCGAACTCATTGACCCCGCCCTAAAAGCCGCAGGCTGGGGAATTACCCCCGAAAGCCAAATCCGCCGCGAATTTGTCACCCCTGGCCGCCTACTGGGTAACGGAAAACGCGGCAAATCAGAAAAAGCCGATTATGTCCTGGTTTATCGAAATCACAAACTGGCCGTCATTGAAGCGAAAAAACGCGACCTCCGAGACACCGAAGGCGTAGGACAGGCTAAAAAATACGCCGAAAAACTGCAAATCCGGTTTGCCTACTCCACCAACGGCCGCCGCATCTATCAAATTGATATGCACACCGGACAGGAACAATATATCGACCAATACCCCACCCCAGAACAACTCTGGGCGGCGACCTTCCCGGAAGTGAACCAGTGGCGCGATCGCTTTTCTACCATTCCCTTCGAGGACAAAAGCGGCACCTGGGAAGCCCGCTATTATCAACATAACGCCATCACCCAAGTATTAGAGGCGATCGCAACCGGAAAAACCCGAATTTTGCTCACTATGGCAACGGGAACAGGCAAAACCTTTATCGCCTTCCAACTCGCTTGGAAACTCTTTCAAAGTCGGTGGAACCTCAGCCGACAACCCACCCGCCGCCCCCGTATCCTCTTCCTCGCTGACCGCAACATTCTGGCAAACCAAGCCTTTAACTCCTTTTCCGCCTTTCCTGATGATGCCCTCGTCCGCATCGACCCGGAAATCATCACCAAAAAAGGCAGAGTCCCTAAAAACGGTAGCATCTTCTTCACCATCTTCCAAACCTTCATGACCGGGACTGATGACCAAGGCGACTCCGCCCCCAACTTTGGCGATTACCCCCCCGACTTCTTCGACTTCATCATCATTGATGAGTGTCACCGAGGCGGCGCAAGCGATGAAAGCACCTGGCGCGGTATCCTGGAATACTTCGCCCCCGCCGTGCAACTGGGACTCACCGCCACACCCAAACGCACCAAAAACACGGACACTTACACCTACTTTGGCGAACCCGTCTACACCTACGCCCTTAAAGACGGCATCAATGACGGGTTTTTAACCCCGTTTAAGGTCAAGCAAATCGAAACCACCCTAGATGAATATATCTACACCGCCGATGACATTGTATTAGAGGGGGAGGTGGAAGAAGGCAAACGCTACACGGAGTCAGACTTTAACCGTACTATTGAGATGGAAGAAAGGGAACGATATCGGGTTAGGTTGTTGATGGATAACCTGAACCCAAGGGAAAAAACCCTCGTTTTTTGTGCATCCCAAGACCACGCCCTATTCATCCGCGACCTAATCAACCAGATGAAAACCAGCCGAGATCCCAACTACTGCGTTAGGGTGACGGCTAACGACGGCAAGGACGGAGAACAACACCTGAGCCACTTTCAAGACAACGAGAAATCTATCCCCACCATCCTCACCACCTCCCGTAAACTCTCAACGGGGGTTGATGCCCGCAATGTCCGTAATATTGTCCTACTGCGCCCCATCAAGTCCATGATTGAGTTTAAGCAGATTATTGGCCGGGGAACTCGACTCTATGAAGGGAAAGACTATTTCACAATTTACGATTTTGTTGGCGCGTACCAACATTTTAACGACCCAGCATGGGACGGCGAACCGGAAACCCCCACCCCCATCACCCCCGGAATCAAAAAGCCCTCGATTCAAGACCCCCTAGAACCGGGCGAAACGGAAGAGAAGAGACAACCCCAGAAACTGAAAATCCAACTGGCAGACGGCAAAGAACGCGAGATCCAGCACACCTTAGCGACCAGTTTCTGGAGTCCCGACGGGAAACCGTTATCAGCGGCTGAGTTTATCAAGGGTCTGTTTGGCACTCTCCCGGAACTGTTCCAAGATGAAAACCAACTGCGGGAACTGTGGAGCAGCCCTGATACCCGCCAGAACCTGTTAGACAGCCTGACGGAGAGAGGCTACAGTGGCGAGGACTTGCTGAAAATTAGCCGCATTATCGACGCGGAAAAAAGCGATATTTATGACGTGCTGGCTTATATCGCCTATGCTACGCCTCCGATAACTCGCAGCCAGAGGGTTCTCGCCCAAAAACGCCTGATTTTTTCCCACTATGACGACAAACAACAGGAGTTTTTAGAGTTTGTCCTTGAGCAGTACATGAAAGAGGGGGTGCAGGAATTGAGGGAAGATAAGCTAGGGTCACTGCTGGAACTGAAATATCACGGACTCCGGGATGCTGTGGCTCAATTGGGGAAGGTTGGCGATATCCGGCAAGTTTTTATCAGCTTCCAGCAATATCTCTATAAAGCTAGTTGACTCCTACCGGACTTAATGACTGTTTAAATTAATACGATCGCTTAACTGTTGTAGAATCTGATGGAGTTCCGGATCGCGATCGCGACGTTTGGCAATCTTTTCGCAGCCATACATAACCGTTGTATGATCTTTCCCTCCAAACACTTCCCCAATCTTAGGTAAACTCAGATCCGTATGCTGTCGCATCAAATACATCCCCACCTGACGTGCTAAACTAATTTCGCGACGGCGAGAATTGCCTTTTAAATCCTCTACCGATACCTTAAACTTGTCCGCCACCGCTTGGATGACTATTTCTGGGGATGACTCCGACTTGGGTTCTGTCGGGGTTAAAACCGCCGCAATATTCTCCACATTCATGGGAAGACTGGAAATAGAAATATAAGCCACCGCGCGAATTAAGGCTCCTTCCAACTCCCGAATATTCGAGGTGTAGTTAGTCGCAATATACTCAATCACCGCTGGGGGGAGTCGCATATTTTCATATTCAGCCTTTTTCTGAAGAATAGCCATCCGCGTTTCTAAATCAGGAGGTTGAATATCCGCTACTAACCCCATGGAAAACCGAGAACATAGGCGATCTTGCAATCCCGAAATTTTCGACGGGGGGCGATCCGAGGCTAAGACAATTTGTTTCCCCGCCTCATGGAGAGTGTTAAAAGTATGAAAAAACTCTTCCTGGGTGTACTCCTTCCCCTCAATAAACTGGATATCATCAACTAATAACACATCAGCGGCTCGGTAATGGTCCCGGAAACTCTGCATACTGTCGCGACGGATCGCGGCAATTAAATCATTGGTAAACTTTTCTGTAGATACATAAAAAACACGAGCATAAGGATTAATTTCTAAGCGGTAATGACCGATCGCCTGCATTAAATGAGTTTTTCCCAAACCTACCCCACCACAGAGAAACAGCGGGTTAAATTCACGTCCCGGAGACTCAGCTACAGCCAGAGATGCAGCATGAGCCAAGCGACTCCCCGACCCCACCACAAACTGGGAAAACATATATTTAGAATTAAGGTTAGGCGGTTTATGCACGCTAGAGACTACTTCCCCTGGGGTATCTAACCCGCTCGATGACACCCTAGGACTGTGATCATTGGTTGTCATTAATTCTCCGGTTCCGGTGGTGATACAAATTTCTAGGCGATCGCCCATAATATCCTGGACGACATCGGCGATGATTTCCCGGTAGTGTTTTTGTAACCAATTACAGGCGAAGGGGTTAGCGGTGCGAATTACTAGACAATCGTTTTCTAGGCTAGTGGCGATCGCTGTCTTAATCCAGGTATTATATGTCGGTTCCCCAAGCTGTAGCTGGAGACGTTCCAAGACTCGATTCCATAACTGTTCAAGAGAAATATCCACGGCTTACCAAAATTAAAGATTTGCTCCCGCGATTCTGCCAGAGCCGGCAAGAATCATGTTAAATTGGGACAAAGTGCCTGATCATGACGGGAAGTTGGTATCAGATGCTAACCCCGGACAGCCCCCTACTAAATTATATTTGAGTCATTATGACTGATACCACTGGAAAAGGCTTTTGGAAACACCCTGTTATCTATTTTCTGTTTTTGCTGATTGGCGGAACCGGAGCATTAATAGGCGATCGCTGGCTACAGAACAAATTAGGCGACGCTGGTAATCCTAACGAGACAGCCTCTCAGGTCAGTTCCCCAGATAGCACCGCTCTCGGTAACACAGAAACTAGACCCCAACCTAGACTGAACGCCCCTAATTGGTTTAATCACCCCTTTAATCCCTCCTCAGACCGATCCTCTAACTTTATTGTAGAAGCAGTCGATAAGGTCGGTCCGGCGGTGGTGAGAATTAATGCTTCTCGGCGGGTCAGTCGCGATCGTTTCGAGAATTCTCTCCCTAGGGACTTCTTTAATCCTCCTAGGGGTATGCGTCCCCCTGGCGATCGCTTTGAGGAAGGGACTGGCTCCGGCTTTATTTTATCTCCTGATGGTCACATTCTCACCAATAGCCATGTCGTCGAAGGTACCGATACCGTCCAGGTTATATTAAAAGATGGTCGCCGCTATGATGGTCAGGTGTTGGGTACTGATTCGGTCACAGATGTAGCCGTGATTAAAATTGACGCGACCAATTTACCCACTGTCACTATCGGAAATTCTGAACAACTCTCCCCCGGAGAATGGGCGATCGCCATTGGAAACCCCCTCGGACTTGATAACTCCGTAACCGTCGGAATTATTAGCGCTACAGGACGTTCTAGCAGTGATGTCGGTGTTCCTGATAAGCGTATAGGATTCATCCAAACTGATGCTGCTATTAACCCTGGTAATTCTGGCGGTCCCCTGCTGAATGCTAAGGGAGAGGTCATTGGGATGAATACAGCCATCATCAGCGGCGCTCAGGGCTTGGGATTTGCGATCCCCATTAATCATGCTCAACAAATTGCTCAACAGCTAATCGCTTCCGGTCGCGCTGAACACGCCTATTTGGGAATTGAAATGATGACGCTGACCAAAAGATTCCGCCAAGAACTCCAAAATAGTCAAGATTTGCCATTTGCTATTCCTGACACTGATGGGGTATTAATTGTGAATGTCGTATCTGGTTCCCCCGCTGACATAGCCGGACTGCAACCGGGAGATGTGATTCTGAATCTTGACCAACAAACTATTACAACCTCTGAAAGAGTCCAGCAGATTGTACAAAGTAAGGCGGTCGGTAGTATACTAGAAATTGAGGTGAATCGCAACGGAAGTTCACAGATATTGCAAGTGAAAACTGGGAATTTGCCATCTCAAACAACTGGCTAAACGGTTCTACCTCGGTTTGTGAATTTTGGAGGCATTGCTATGGGAGATATACTCGCGGTTACTCAGTTGGGCGACCCGGTGCTGCGTGACCATGCTCAACCTGTTGCTAATATCTGGGAAGCGCGTATTCAGTCTCTGATTGATGATTTAATGGCAACGGTGATTGAAAAAAATGGCGTGGGTATCGCTGCGCCACAGGTGGGATATAGCGATCGTATCTTAGTCATCGCTTCCCGTCCTAGTATCCGCTATCCAGCAGCGCCCGAAATGGAACCCACCGCTATGATTAACCCCAAAATCATCGGTAAATCTGAGGAAATGGTGGCTGACTGGGAAGGCTGTTTAAGTGTTCCGGGAATCCGGGGAATTGTTAACCGTTATCAGGCGATCGAAGTTGAATATACCAGCCGTGATGGTCATCTTCAACACCGAGAACTAACTGGGTTTGTCGCTCGTATTTTTCAGCATGAATATGACCACTTAGAAGGGATCATATTTTTGGATAGGGTAGCTGACTCCCATAGCATGATGACAGAAGACGAATATCAGAAACGCATTGTTTTTCAAAGCTAAATTGAGTTCAAGGAGAACCTAAGATGTCAGTCAATATCAAAAAAGGTGAGCGGATTAATCTTTCCAAAGAGTCCCCCGGACTGCAAGAAGTGGGAATTGGTTTAGGATGGGATATCAATGCTACTGATACCGGGGTGGATTTTGATTTAGATGCTTCCGTGTTTATGTTAGCCAGCAATGGGAAAATCCCCCAAGATGAATACTTTGTATTCTACAATAATTTGAAGTCCCCTGATAGCTCAGTTAGACATTTAGGAGATAATCGCACTGGGTCGGGACTTGGTGATGATGAGGTGGTGGAAATTGATCTAAATCTGGTTAATTCTGCGATCGAAGAATTGATTTTTGTCGTCACAATTCACGAAGCAGACCAACGGCGACAAAATTTCGGTCAAGTCCGCAATTCCTATATCCGTATTTATGACCAGCAAAATAATACCGAGATTGCTAAATATGACCTAGAAGAAGACTTTTCTCGGGAAACCGCCGTCGAATTTGGTCGGTTATATAAGAAAGGTGGCGAATGGCGATTTCATGCAGTTGGACAGGGATATAATGAGGGATTACAAAGTTTCGTAGATAAGTACGTTTAAAGTACCTTTGGCGTTGACTTAATCTCATTCGCAAAGTGAGAAATTGGCAGTCAAAATTAACTAATTAGCAACCGGATTTCTGGATTAATTCTGATGAAATATAAACAATATTCAAGCAGAATAAAAATTCTGGGAGAAGTAGTTAACTAAGCCATTAACTATCAGATAAATGATAGAAATCCGATTGCTGACTGATTGTTATGATGCAAAATTTGGAGATTTTACCATGAGTATCAACCTGAAAAAAGGACAGAGTATTGTTCTTGATAAAAGTCAATATGACCTATCTAATGTGATGATGGGTTTAGGATGGGATGTAGTAGAATCTAAGGGGTTTTTCGGTAATTTACTGGGAGTCAATGCCGATTTTGACTTGGATGCTTATGCTATCTTACTCTCCAATAGTGGCAAAATCGGCAATTATAAAGATGATGTGATTTATTATGGTCATTTAAAGTCTAGTGATGGCACAGTTTATCACTCTGGAGACAACTTAACTGGGGAGGGAGAAGGGGATGATGAGTGTATTTTTCTGCGTTTAAATTCTATCTCCGATAGGTACAGCCACATTATTCTTGGGGTAAGTATTTACCAAGCTAAAACTCGCCAACAGCATTTTGGTCAGGTAGAAAATGCTTTTGTGAGAGTGGTAGATGCTAAAGGTAAAGAAATGGCTTTATATAACCTCTCAGCAGACCCTTCATACGACCAAAAAATTTCTATGTTGATGGGGGAACTTTACCGAGACAATGGTAAATGGAAATTTACGGCTTTGGGTACTCCCCTCAATCAAGATTTAAGTGGGGTTGTTAAAAAGTTTATGTAAGGGGGTAAATTCTAACTCAAGCGGAGTTTTTCCCAGCAACGATTTAAATAAATTCTAGCCACCATATCGTTAGGATTTTGAGATAAACAATCGTGAAATCCCTGTTTAGCTTCTAAGGTATGGTTGAGATAATAAAGGAATAGGGAACGCTCAAATAATACCTTAGTTGCTAACTTTTTAGCGTGTAATTCTGGGGGGTCAGCATCAAAAAACTCGTAAACTGTTACCGCATCAGTTTTCCCCTTCACCTTCACTCGGTCAATAATTCTAAAGGCGTATTGATTAGGGTCATCTAATCCCATAAAGGTTTGGTGGGTAATTAGGAAGGACACGCTATAATTTTTGGTGAGACTCTCAATGCGAGCCGCTAAATTAACCGCATCTCCAATAACGGTACTATCCATGCGGTTGCGACCACCAACAGTTCCCAGCATGAGGGTTCCTGTATGAATGCCTACCCCAATGCGGATAGGTCGCCTTCCGGGTCTACTACGGGTCAAATTATACTCACTTAATTGTTTTAACATAGCAATTCCCGCCTGAACAGCGTGGTCGGGTTTTTCGCCAAATAAAGCCATAATTCCATCGCCAATATATTTATCAATGAAACCATAATTATCTAAAATTTCTGGTTCCATACGGCTTAAAAAAGCATTGATAAACTTAAAACTATCTTCCGGTGTCATACCCTCGGATAAACTGGTAAAGTCTCGGATATCAGAAAATAAAATTGACATTTCTTTCTGGACAGCAGTTCCTAGTTGAACTTCGACTAGACTTTCATAACCTAAGCAGGAAAGAAACTGATGAGGTACAAACCGACCCGCAGCGTCTGTCATTTCAAATTCCGCGTCTAAGGCTTTATCTAAATTCTGATTTAATTCGGAGAGTTCATTTAACAACTCTAATCGCTCTTTTTCGGCGATTTTGCGTGAGGTAATATCTTCCAATAGTCCCTCATAGTAGAGTAAATCGCCGGACTGGTTTCGGACGGCTCGCGCGGTTTCAGAAATCCAGATTTTGGTACCGTCTTGGCGATAAAACTGACATTCAAAGTTGGAGACTTCCCCCTGTTCTCTGATTAATCTTTCAAAAGTTATGCGATCGTCGGGATTGACATATATTTGCTGGGAAATATCCTCACAAATGTTGATGACATCCTCTGGAGAATTATAGCCTAATATCCTAGCCATGGCGGGATTTGCTCGGATAAATTTGCCATCGGGGGTACTCTGAAATAAACCATCTAAGGCATTTTCAAAAATACTGCGATATCTTTCCTCAGCTTCTCGGAGAGCAATTTCTCGTTGTTGTTGCTCGGTAATATCTTGAAAGGCAATAATGGCATAGACTAAATCACCTTCTTGGTCATAATAAGGAGTTACCCAACTTTCAATAGGGATTAATTTATCGCCTTGATTAATTTCCAGAAAATTGGCGATCGCTCTTTGTTCTTGATCTATATCAACAGCATTGGGACTGTCTGGAGAACTATCTACCAATGGCTGTAGCAGGGGCAAAAAATCATCACAAATATCCCCTAATTTTAGCTTTTGATTCAGCAAATTTTTGGCTTGTTGATTGATATATTGTAACTTCCCCACACTATCAACTACCGCCACACCCACTGGCATTCCTTCTAAAAATTGGGTCATGCGTCGCTCCCCTTCCCGCATTTTCGAGTAAAGTCGAGCATTACCAATAGAAATAGCAGCTTGAGAAAATAAAACATTGAGAATTTGTAGTCTTTCTGAGGTAAAAGCGCCGTAAATCAAATTGTTTTCTAAATATAAAACACCCACCAAGTCGCCGCGATGATGAATCGGCATACACAGTAGAGATAATAGTTGATTATCTTGTAAATATTCATCCTCTGGCTTGATAAAATCACGGCTAACATTATCAAAAATGACAGGTTTTTCCGTAGACATGACCAACTCGATAATCCCCTGAGATAATTGTTGGGTCATGGTGACAGGAATAGACTCTAACACTGATATAACTTGAATTTTACCCGGAGTCTTTTTGGTGGAATTAGATGTAGATATCATATCACAAATGGCGACCCCTTCTATAGCCAAATTGGATAGGCGATCGCCTAAAATAATACAACACTTTTGCGCGCCAGCCGTCTCTAGTAGCACCTGCATCAACTTAGATAACAGCTTTTTTAAATCAATTTCTCCCGATAAGGCTTGAGCTGCTGTAATGGTGGTGGACAAGTCCAAAACATTGGAGCCTGTACTACTAGAAATAATCGTTTCTGTAGCGCCCAAATACTCTGATTTATGGTGATATAAAATGGGTTTTAATAATGAAAAATGACCAGATTCTAGGAGTTTTATTTTAGCGGATGCTTGCCAATTTGCATAACCATAATAGGCATCAATTAAATAAGTCCGAGCAATTTTATGCCGTTCCCAGTCTAAATAAAACAGTGCTGCTCGTTCATTAGCTACCGCCAACTCGCGTTTATGACCATGTTTTTGAGCTAATTCTATGGCGCGGTCATAGGCTTCGATCCCCTGAATACGGTTTCCTAAAACTCGATATTTTTCAGCTTCCACTAACTGCCATAAATGCCGAAAATTTTGCGGTGCGGACACACAAAAAGATTCGATAATATCCTGATTATTCCTAACGGTTTCCCCAACTTCTAGCGGTGGGGGATTAATGGCTAATTGAATTAAGGAATCATAGGCATAAAATAGCGCCTTTGACACCACACAAATGACGTTATTCACATGATTTCTGGCTAACTGTGCATACTCCCAACCCCTAGGAAAGTCTCTCAAAATATAAGCCACCATTAAGCGATCGAGATAATCATTAAAGGTTAATCTCTCTGGTGATGAGTTCCCTAACCACTCTTCTAAAGTCAAAGTACCCTTGAGGGTGTTAATGGCTTCGGTAGGAGTCAAAGAACCATTATCAACCCCAGTTAAATAAGCCAAGCGGGGTAACTGTTCAGCAGGTAGAGAAGAACGCCAATTAGCTAGGGACTCGCAGCGAGGTCTAATCCCTTGATTAACCCATTCTAACACCTTGGACTTTAAGGGAATAAAATCTAACTTATCCAGCCATTTTAAGGCTAATTTACCATAAGCATATCCCCTATCTAAATCTCCTGATTCGGTCAAGATTAAACCGGTGGCGGCGTAGGCTACAGCTAGGCGATCGCTTATTCCCAACTCCACTGATAAGTTGACTAATTCCCAGCCAATAAGCTGCGACATTTGGGGGTAATAACGGCGACTGGCTTCCCAAATTAATGAGAGTAGATTTACCGCCGCGCGCCGGGTCTGATTAGCTGGAGAATTAGGAGATAATTCCCTCGGATAATTATCAGGTTCTAAATTAGATAGACTCAGGAATTTAACCCGCGCCTGTTGTAATATATCCTCCCCGGGAACCAGGGGAATTTCTACCCCCAGTTGTTGACATAAATTCAGGGTATTAATAATCGGTGTCTGGGATTTATTTTGAGCAAGGTCTACCAATATTTTTAATTCCCAGGCTGTTACCTGATCAGCCAAAGTTTTAGCTTCCGCCAAAATGCGATCGCACCATTGACTCATCTGTTCCCCATTACCAACCAGATAAGCCACCCGTGCGGCTTGGGTATAAAGTGCTAAAGTCAGTTCATATTGTCTTGTCCATCCCTCCACACCAATTAAACCGATACCCACCATCAAATATCCGATCGCATGAGGGTAATTTTGCTTTTCTACAGCCCAAAATCCAGCGGTTAAATTCAGTTCTGCTAATCTATCCCTTTCCCACTGTTCCCCCATCAATTCTACACCCAAATTCAACTGATTGACTACCAGAAAATGTAATATTTTTTCCTGAGAATCAGAGGGTTGTGCGGTTAGATATGGGTAAAGCCGTCTTCCCAATTCCAGATGGATAGCAGGTCGTTGGTGAGGGAGAATTTGATGATAAGCAGCCACGCGGATACTAGGGTTAACAAAACCATAGCAGTTGGCGGTTACTAACTCAATTAAATTAGCAGCGATCGCCTCATCTAAAACCTCTCCCATTTGACCTGGTGAGAGCTGAGAAGCGCTCAATAAAATATCCGAGGCGAATTCATCCCCCAAACAAGCCGCCTGTTGTAGTAGCCTTTGAGTCAAGGGATTTAACCGTTGTAATTTTTGGTCAACCTCCGACTGCATTTGAGGGTCTAAAGATAGGTTTTCTGTCAGTTCTACTGACCTAAATTTTATCAAATTATACGGCGAATTTGAATAGGGAACACCCAGCTTAATCGTCTGTTGGTAGTCGATTTCCCATTGTGTTTTGGCGGCGACCAAATCCATATAGATACCCCAAGCATTTTGATATCTATCTTCAGGATTTTTAGCCATCAATTTCATAATTATATCGCTAATAATTAACGGAATTTCTGGCTTAATGACATGGGGAGGCTGAGGTTTTTTGGCAATATGAGCGTGAATAAACGACATGGGGTTATTGTATTTAAAAGGTAATTTTCCCGTTAATAACTGATAGAAAGTTACCCCCAGAGAATAAAAATCTGTCCGGTGATCAACCCCTCGATTAATGCGTCCCGTTTGTTCTGGCGCAATATAAGCCGGAGTCCCTTCTAATCCTTTATTCTGATGGTGTAAAATTACCTGATCTGAGAGTCTCACAGAAATGCTAAAGTCAATCAACTGAATAGCTAAAGTAATTGGCTCAATCAGCAAATTTTGAGGCTTAATATCCCGGTGAATAATTTGGCGACGGTGTAGACCGTCAATAATTTGAACAATAGCGGTGGCGACCGTCAAAAATTTGGGAACATCAAGGGGATACTCATAGATATATTCAGCCAAAGATATCAACCCATCATCAACCATAATTAAGGCTAACCCATTACTATATGGTTGCAGAGTTAATATATTAACAATTCCTGGTAGTCCTTTGAGGTATTCGGCGATAGTATATTGGTGGCGAAATTTCTCCAATTCATTGGCGGTAGGATAGCGATCGTGTAATAATTTAATTACCACAGGTTGGCGATCGCTACTACTCAAAGCACGATAAACAGACGTACTCGAGCCATTGTAGATGAGATCGAGAATTTCATACCCTGGTATTTGGACTGTTGGTTTGGAGGCTTCCATCTGATTTAGGCTGACCTTCCGACTGGTAGAGTTAGTGACCATCTCAACCTGCAAATTAGCCTGTAAATTCATGCTGCTATCTTTCCCGTTTTCCCCGTTACAGCCTGTTCATAAATCATCTGATCACCTCTCAAAGTCCCTCTACCTCTTGGGGAGAGGGATTTAGGGTGAGGGGAATGTATTAAGCGACTGGTGAACAAGCTGTAAGCCGTTCCCTAGTTGATTAATAACCATTTGATAGACAAGGATATCTATTATCGCTTTTAACCCTGAATTAGTAAACCGATAAAATAGCCGCTACTTTCAGGTAATGGGAAAAGCTGGAAAGTTGACCAGAAAAGCACTTACAGGTTATGGTGGGTAATCTCGGAATTTCACTATTGGGCATCATAGCCTTTTTGAGATAAGTTATCATCAGCCCAGTTTCCGTCAAATCAGCACCCACGAGATTAACTCCCTTGAGATTAGCATGATTCCAATTAGCTCCTCGCAGTTGACACCCCTTTAGGATAGCGTGACTGACTTAAATAAAGCCGTGTTAGGTCTGTTGGCTTGGCTTTCGCTAAATCAGCAGCTTTAAGATTAGTATTATATAACCTGGTTTGGTGTAGATTTGTCTGATCTAGGGAAGCATAGCCCAAAACTAGCCCCGACTAAACCCGACTTATACCAGGGGGACCCTTATCGATTCCCATTGATTGGCGATCGCCCCCATAATTCGCTAATATGGCGTAGGGTGCATCAACCGCAAGGCGCAACAAAAATGTTACCATGAAGCCCAGATTGGCGATCGCATTCCTCTAACCAGCCAAAGCGCGTTTTCAAGTAGCCCTTAGTTATCACCCCCTTTAAGTTTCATGGCTTTGGATCATTTAATTTTATTTTTGTGGCTAAGTTTAACTGGGTCAGGATTAGTTGCCGCTAGTCCTAGCCAGAGTTTAACCGTAGCGCAACAGCTGAGGGAAACTGCTGGGATGATCTCCCCATCTCCCTTCCTAGCCGCTACAACTTCTGAAAGTCTGCTTTTAGCACAGGAAAACAGTAACAGCAATGGCAACAATCAGGTAAAATTCCTTTCAGGTTTCCCAAAAGCCCTGATTCTTTTAGGAGTTGGTGGAGTAGTTGTCACCGGTGGGGCTGTATTTATTCTAATTCGGCTTCTGGCTACCCCCGACTTAGAGGAAGAGTCCCAGGAAACCCAACAGACTACCCAACCACAACCCGCGCCCGAAATTTCCGCCGCCTCCCCTCAGACCTTAATACAGTTTCCAGCCATAGAAGCGCCCCCCGAAGCAGACCCCCCCATTTCCGAGAATGGTTTAATTAATCTTCCCCCTACCCCCGTCACCGAATCTACTACAGAAGCGCCGCCTCCCCCTTCAGTCCCCACTGAACCCACCTTAGTAGCCGAGAGTCCCCAGCCTGTCAAAATCGATCGCATTGAGGAACTAATTTTACAACTACAGTATCCTAACCCCAATCATCGCAGCAAAGCCATTTGGGAGTTAGCCCAACAGGGGGATTCCAGAGCGATCGAACCTCTGGTAAACTTGCTATTTACATCAGACTCCAAGCAGCGTAGCAAAATATTGGCAGCCTTAGCAGAAATTAGCACCCGCTGTATCAAGCCCATGAGTAAGGCCCTGGTTTTTTCCTTGCAGGATGAAAACCCAGAGGTACGACAAAATGCCATTCGGGATCTAACCCGAATTTATGATTTAATGTACCAAACTAGCCAGATTCTCCAAAGAGCAATGGATGATCCCGAAGCCGATGTCAGAGAAACCGCGCAATGGGCCGTCGATAAACTGAGTCGGATGCGTCCTTTACCTATCTCTAGGAATCATCTGGATAATCAATAATTGATTGACTGAGATTACAGAGGCCTTAGCTTTAGCAAGCATTAGACTAATTGTTCCCTATCAATCTTCGTGCAATTCAAAGGCAGAGAAACGATAAACTTAGTTCCTTCTCCTAGTTCAGAAATACATTCTATTTTTCCCCCATGTTTTTCTACTACAATTTGATGAGATATAGCCAAACCTAATCCCGTCCCTTTTCCCACAGGTTTAGTAGTAAAAAATGGGTTAAATATCTGTTGTCTGACTAACTCCGGGATTCCGGGGCCGTTGTCGGAAATCTCCACAACAACCATATCCATGTTTTCCTCATATTCAGCCAATTCTAACCTGGTGCTAATCTTGATTTCCCTAGGTGCGGGTTGATTTCCCAAAGCATCGATCGCATTTGATATTAAATTCATGAACACCTGATTAATCTGGGAAGCATGGCACTCTACCCTAGGCAGTTCCCCATAATCGCGGATAATATTTGTCTCCCCTTGTTCCGCCTTTGCCTTCAGGCGATTTTGTAAAATCAGCAAAGTGCTTTCAATTCCCTCATGCAAATCAACCGCCTTCATTTTCGCCTCATCTAGTCGCGAAAAATTGCGTAGGGACGTAACAATTTCCTGAATGCGATGGGTTCCCAACTTCATTGATTCCAAAGCCTTGGGTAAGTCATATAGCATAAAATCCACATCAATATCAGCTACAGCCTCTTTAAGTTCTGGCAGTGGCTCAGGGTAATATTTATGGTACATACACAGCATATATTGAATATCCTTAATACAGGTATCCAAATATATTAAGTTCCCATGAATGAAAGCCAGAGGATTATTAATCTCATGAGCCACTCCCGCCACCATTTGACCCAAACTCGATAGCTTTTCAGCTTGAATTAGTTGGGTTTGGGTGCGTTGTAGTTTGTCTAACGCTTTTTCCAGTTGAGCCGCTTTTTGTTTTTCCAATTGCTGTTCAACTAATAAAGCCGCCTCTATAGCCTTGCGATCCGTAATATCGCGCACGATCGCCAAAACCACATCATCCCCACTTTTAACATAGCGAGCCTCATAGGTGCGCCATCCTTCCTCAAAAGGCAGCATATATTCCCCAGACTGAGACTGTCCGCTAGTTAAAGTTAATTCTAAATAGTGGCGTGTCCACCAGGCTAGGTCCTCCGAAAAGACTTGCTCAACCGTTTTTCCCAGAACTTCTTTAGATTCTGTCACCCGATCATCCTTAGACGGGAAATAGTCAAGAAACATCCCATCTCGGTTCAGACGAAACATTAAATCGGGGATCGCTTCAATCAGGCTGCGATTTCTCACCTCACTTTGTCGTAAGGCTTCCTCCATCTTTTTGCGATCGCTAATATCAGTTTCAATCGCAATAAACTTAGTCAGATCCCCCTGATGGTCAAAAATCGGAGTAATGCTAATAGACAGCCAGTAGGGACTCCCATGGCGTTTATAGTTGATCAACTCCCCACGATAGGGTTTGTGTTCCTTCAGACAGGCGCGAATTTGATGTATAGTTTCCGTATCACTCAAAGGCCCCTGGAGAAAAGAACCTGGCGTTAAACCTTTCACCTCTTCGAGAGTGTAGCCGGTAATCCAAGTAAATGCCTCATTAACCCATTCAATCTTCCCATGGCGATCGCAGATAATCACCGCATTATCAGTTTGACTCGCCACCCAGGAAAGTTGGGTCAGTTCCAACTCAATTTCCTTGCGTTCCGTAATATCCTGGGTAAGTACCCAATACTTATCTGGGGTAGCACCTGTTTTCATCAAAGGTACAATAGTCGTTTCCAGCCAAACCTCTCGTCCCGTCAAAGTACAGTTTTGCAGTTCACCGCGCCAGACACCGCCAGATCTAACCACAGACCAGACCTTCTCTTCCCAAAAATCCGCATTATAGCATTTAGAATTGAGCAACGGATGCAGTTTACCGATTAACTGTTCTGCACCGTAACCGAAAACCTCAATAAATCCCTCGTTAATTTCCACAAGTGTGCCATTTTCGTCTACCCATGCTCCTGGGGTGGTCCGGTTGACCACCTGACCAAGATCCCAAAGTTCCTGTTGACTTTCATGTAATTGTTGTTTGGTTTTCGTCAAATCAGCCACTGCTCTCTGATAAGCTGCTACCAAAGGTTCGGGGAACAGGATCCCTAAAAGTTCTGCACTCATAATTAATTCTCCCAATAGTCGATTTCAGTTAGCTAGGACATTCACAAAAGTTTCTGTAGCCTAGCTACCTCAAGCAATATGAATGTTAGGATTGACTTTTCCGGGGCATCCTTTTTCTAGAGGTTTGATGAGCCTTTCAATTTCTTCAGCAAACCGCTGCCATTCTCGTAAGGTTTCCGTAGCCGAAAGCATGATCCTGCCTTGGCTCAGGAATTGTTCCATTTTCTGGTCATCAACAGCCTTAGAGAATAAATATCCCTGGCACAGTTGGCATCCCCAGGCTTGCAATACAGCCATTTGTTCCGGAGTTTCCACACCCTCTGCAATCACCTCTAGTCCCAGGGTATGGGCTAAATTGACAATGGCATAAGCAATTTTTAGTTGATCCTGAGATTCATCGATCCCCTCAATGAAAGAGCGATCAATCTTCAGCGTATGAATCGGAAAGTGATATAGGCGACTGAGCGAAGAATACCCAGTTCCAAAGTCATCAATACATAATTTGATCCCCAATTCGCTAAGTTCTCTCATTTGGGGAACCACCACCTCTGCATATTCAGCAATAGTGCTTTCCGTCAATTCCAGTTTTAACCTACAGGGATCACAGCCAGTTTCTTCCAAAATTGTCTGAACCTTATTAACTAATTGGGGGTTAGTTAATTGATACGTCGATAGGTTCACACTCATAAATGGCTGTTTTCCCTGGGGAAACATTAACTGCCAACGGTGCAATGTTTCGCACGCGGACCGCAGCACCCACTCTCCAATCGGTTGGATCAGTCCAGTTTCTTCCGCAATGGGGATAAATTGACTAGGAGACACCCAACCTCGTTTGGGATGTTCCCAACGTATTAAAGCCTCGCAGCCGATAATCTCTAGGGTCTCCAGGGAAATAATCGGTTGATAGTGTAGTTGCAATTCCTGACGTTCAATGGCATGACGCAGATCATTTTCAAGCTGCATACGATCCCAAGCCTCGCGGTGCATCGTAGGGTTAAATATTACATGACAGGCTTTGCCTTTACTTTTCGCTTGGGATAACGCCGTATCTGCATCTCGGAGAATTTCTTTGCCGTTGCTATAGCTGACATTACTGATCGCAATACCAATGCTAACAGTGCTAAAGACTTCCTGTTCCCCTAAAATAATAGGTTGTTGTAGATGATATTGGATGTTTTGTGCCGTCTGGGATATTTGGGTTAAATTGTTGAGGTCATCAAACAAAATAGCAAATTCATCTCCCCCCAGACGCGCTACAGTATGCCAAGGTGGGATGCACTCCCTTAATCGTTCTCCTACCCCCTCTAATAGGCGATCCCCGACTTGATGACCGAGACTGTCATTAATTATTTTGAACCGATCTACATCCAAAAGTAGTACCACAAATTGGTATTCGGGATCTTCTTTTGCCCGTTCTACTACTTCGTCCAGTTCCCTCATAAAGTAGGATCTGTTATATAAATCAGTTAACCCGTCGTGGGTTGATTTATATATCAGTAATCTAGCTTCCTCACGTCTCCGTCGTTTTTTGTCAGCGTCTAAAACTGGCCGTTGACTTTTGACAATTTCCTTATGTCTTGATGGCTCGCACTGCCATATACCAGACAATTCACCTTCGTTATCAGAGGTATTTAGGGATGATCCACCGGGTAGATGTTGGTCTTCTGAAACATCTTTGAATCTATTGACCAACGCGGGATTTTCTTGATGAGAGCCTTCACGAAGAGTTTTGGTAATTTGCATAAGACTTGGGTTTTTACTGAAAAATTCATCGGCTGTATACCCGGTGTTACCTGTAAATAGCGGGTTAACAAATGTTATTCTGGGTACGACTGGCTGGAAATTATAAATGGCAATACTTAGAAAATCCTGAGCATTTATAGCTACTGCACTTAATGCTTGCCATGCTCTTCCCGTTGGCTCAACTTGCCGATTTCCACCCCCCCACAGCAAATTACTTGATGGGATAGAGACTGCTGGGGAATTTTGCCAGTTTCCCCAGTTATTTGGAGGGTGTGAAAAATTGTTGCTGTCCATTTTAATTGCCTCATGGGATGGACATTGGTACTTTCCCAGAAATCTCAGAAAGACCAATTAGTTTGTACAGGTTGAATCATCTCTAGCGATCGCCATATAACCAGACCCTTGCACGAACCCCTTACTTATACAGACAATGTATAAGAAATTTGCCAAGATGCCTAAGATTTCCATTCTAAATTTACCAAAATTGACTTAACAGACCCTGTTTTTGAAGATATGACAAAGTGAACACCGAAAACCTTAGACTCTCATTCTCAAGAATAGCAGTTATAGTTCACAAACCCTAACTGCAAATCTTAAAAAATTGTTGAATTCAATACTTGGCTAGGGAACTTACGCTATCGATTATGATTCATAAGTTAACAGAAGATTGTATAGCAGTTAACCATTAATTAAATCTTGATAAAAAATGAAACTTACTTCCCTAGTCAAATATTTACCAAAGGTTAAATTCACTTTCTTGGGTTAGGCTCTTAAACAGTGAGATTTCCACCATACATAAGTCTAGGAAATATTATATCGGGATATGAGACCCAAATAAATGTATCTATTCATACAAAAGGCCAAAAATGATCAAAGCATGGAGAGGAGGAACGGAGGAGTTATCTTTCCTCCCCTATTTATAAGGTACTGCGGTTTTCTCGGATCAATATAGCTTAAATGGGTCTGTCAGGGCTATAATGGTTAACTGTGGGTTAAGAATCAGAGTCTACTGGAGGACGCAAAAGGGTCAAGTGAAAATCTTGGCGGACTACAGGATTTAGATATCGACGCTGTAGCTGAGTCCAGCTCTGCCATGATTCATAGCGCTTTTGGCTCATCTGATTTGAGAGGGTGGGTAGACTTTTCTTGAGATCGGAACGCACGATCGCCACCAAAACGGCTTCGAGTACCATGGTATCTTGAATATCACCCAGGCATTCTTGCAGATCTTTCATATCCTGGAGATAGGCTTGATAGGTAGACCCGTAAAAGTCGGTAAATAGGGCCATGAGGTAACGGACTCGTTTGGCTTGCTTGCGTAAACTGTGTAAGACATCCCCGTGAGTGGTCAGGAGTTTCTCAAGTTTTTTCTTGGTAATGGTTTTTTTAGGGGTAGTTTCCTGGGAACTGTTTTCTGTGGACTCGGACTCGGTTTCTAGTTTGTCAATACCAAACAACCAACCTTGATGTAATAATAGCTGACTGACTTGCGGGAGTAATAAATCTGGTAATACCCCCATAATCGGCAGCTTTTCTATGGGGGTATAAACGGGAAAATCTAGCCAGTTTTGCAGGTCTTGTTTAAGGTTTTTATATGTTTGATGTGCCAAAGTAGCCTGAACTTTTTTCAAGGCTTTACCCCGTTGCTTAACTAGGCGAATTAATACCTTGTCTAAGGTGGGTTTTTCGGCTTCGGTTAAGGTGGGATAATATTGATTATTCAAGGCTTCGATCATAACATCAATATCTCGGAGTTCTCCCAGACAACGTGCGATTTTCCCTATGTTGTCATCGCTGGCGGCTTTGGGTAAATCTAAAACGGGTGCAAAACCAGTGACAGCCGATCGCAGTCTTCTCATTCCCACCCGCATTTGATGTAATTCTTCTGGATCTTCATCTTGTAACACGGCGGCTTCATGGCTGAGGACTTTGTTTAGATATTTCTGAATCCCCAAACTGGCCCATTCCCCCAGGGTGTTGGTTTGAGGTGAGGTATCAATAGTCATTTTTATCTGTCCAACTAAAATTTTGAGATACTTTTCACTATAACAGAATCATTTGTGTAGATGATATCCCCATTTCCCCAGTGTATAGTAGCGAGGTGTTCACCAGGTTTCTGAGAATAGGAATAAATGGCTGTGGGTGGCTGAAAATGCGATAAATTCTGGACAGATGGGGGGCGCAAAAATTTAACCTTTTCTTAACCCAATTTATCCCAAATTATGCTGTGTGAAATCCCTAGATAGGATGGGGATTTGTGATCAGGTGCAGCCCCACCAAAATCCCAGGCTATGATTGAATGGGGGAATTGAGACGATCGCCTTCAGATCTACACTAATTCCGGCGGGTGGGAAGTCGGAGAAGATTATTTATTGGCATTTCTCCAGATAGTATTGAGCGACTGTATCGCTGGGGTCTTGGGTGAGAATCGCTTGAAAGCATTTTAAGGCTTCTTGAATGTTGCCATTTCTCCAGCAACGAGTACCGCGATCGAACACCGGACGGGTGAGAATTTTTTGGGGTGACACCGCATAGGTTTGACTAGCTAAAACCTCATAAATTTCTAAGGGTTCTTTTTTGCCTCTGGGGGTGACACAATCAATCCAGCGAGTTTGGAAAGATTCGTTATTTTCCGGGGATTGCGTCATTAATTCAGCCGTATCAATAGCGGATTTGCTGGCAATAATTTGACAGCCATAAATTTTAGTCAATCCTTCTAATCGGGAGGCGGTATTAACCACATTACCGATAACGGTAGAATCCATGCGGCTATTTGACCCCAAAGTGCCAATCATGCCGATTCCGGTATCAATGCCAATGCCAATTCTGATAGGGTCTTTGATACTAAAAAGATGGCGATCGCGATTAAATTTGCGTAAACTATCCTGCATCAGCAAAGCCGAATTTAAGGCATCAATAGCATGGGAATTTGTCATATCAAAAACCGCCATAATTGCATCACCCAAATATTTATCAATAAAGCCATTATGGGAGGATATACAATGACTCATCTGGTTAAAAAAGGCATTTAACCACTCAAAGGTTTCTCTAGCTTGTTGAGATTCAGCGATCGAAGTAAAACCGCGAATATCACAAAACAAGACAGTCAAGTGTTCTTCCGTGACATTTCCCAGTTGAATAGATCCCACCCCCTGGGGAGCAATCCGCTTTAAAAATTGTTGGGGTACAAATAGCTGAAATTTGTTTGATAAATTTTCATTAATCTGCCAAGCAGCCGAAAACTGGCGTTGATTTTGTTCCTGAACTTGTCGCTGTAACTTCACCTTAGCAGTATCATTCCGCATTTTATGTAATTTGATGATATTATGAATTTTGGCTAACAAAAGTTTGATATTAATAGGTTTAGTGATATAATCATCCCCCATTTTTTCCAAACCTTTTAAGCGGGATTCCTCATCATCTAAGGCTGTCAAAAAAATGATAGGAGTAGTTTGCAAAATGTCATGTTCTCGGAGGCGATCGCAAACTTCAAAGCCATTCATATCCGGCATCATAATATCCAAAAGCACCAAATCTGGCGGGTTATTTGTAGCTAGTTCAATCGCCCTAGGTCCCGATTCTGCTAAGGTAGTGTCATAACCTTCCGCCATCAATAAATCTTCTAATAAAACCAGGTTAGCCGGTTCATCATCAACCCAAAGAATATGTAATTTAGTTTCAGACATAGGTAAAACGGTGGGGGTAACTGTTTAATACAGAGTAAATTCACAAAATCGACTGATAGATATGCCAACATGGCTGTATAAACATTGATAATTGTATCTTTCAGTAGATGCCCCTACCAACCCGTATTAAAATAAGTCATTAGGTAGCTATACTCACTTAGGGCTGTTGTCCTAAGACTCGACGAACTTTTTGACAGTTGCCAATACCTGGTCAACATCAAGGGGTTTACTCAAATAACCATCAGCCCCAGCAGCCAGACAGCGTTCACGATCGCCCGACATAACCATAGCCGTAACTGCGACCACCGGAACGACTTTCCATAAACTGCTTTGCTTGAGTCGGCGTATCAGTTCAAAGCCATCAACTTCCGGTAGTTGAATATCCATTAAAATCAGATCAGGCAGCAGTTCGGGTTTTGCCAGAGTCGAGTTAATCATATCCAACATTGTATAACCATCAGCAATCAACTCGACCTCATACCCTTCCAATTCCAAAACTTCAGTAATTAATAACTGATTAAAAATCTGGTCTTCCACCACCAAAATCCGAGGGCAGTCTACCTGATGTAACTTAGGGGTTTCCGGTTCTGGTGTAATTACCTCCCGGCTTTCCGGTTCAGGATTATAATTTTTGGCTAATTCCTGTCGCATCTCAGTTAGGGGTAGCCATACCCGGAAGCGACTGCCTTGATTAACCTGAGACTGCAAAGATACCGTGCCGCCGTGCAATTCTGCCAAACGCTTAGTTAGAAGCAACCCCAATCCCGTACCTTCATGGCGACGAGTTAGGGAAGAATCTATCTGTTGGAAAGGCTGAAATAATAAATGCCATCTGTCCTGGGGAATGCCAATACCAGAGTCCTGTACTTCCAAACATAAATAAGGGGTACTGTCATTAATGGGAGAACAGTCAGGGCGATAATCTCCTTCTATCTGAGAGCCATAAGCTAGGTGTCCGCTTAGTCGCACTCTACCACCTTCTGGGGTAAATTTAATGGCATTGGAGAGCAAATTAATCATAATTTGTCTGACCCGTCGCCTATCTAGCCAGACTTGAGTGATGCGGTAATCTGATTCTAAAGACAGGGCTAGACATTTTTTATCAGCCCGAGGTTGAACCATTTTCAGACACTCGCTACAGAGTTCGTGGATGTCAACGGATTCCAGATTTAACTCGGTTTTGCCAGATTCTATTTTGGATAGATCCAGAATGTCGTTGATCAAATGCAACAAGTGCCAACCACTTTTTTCGATAAATTGGACTTGGTTAAGCTGGCGAGAGTTGAGAGTTCCAGAGTTTTGGCGTTTGAGTAAATCCGCAAAGCCTAAAACGCTGTTAAGGGGGGTGCGTAATTCGTGAGACATGGAGGCTAAAAATTCGGATTTCAGTTGAGAGGCGCGTTCTAATTTTTCGTTGCTTTGACGCAAGCGTTCTTGGGCTTCGGCGCGTTCTATGGCGGTTCCCAGGGTTCGACAGGCGGCAAATAACATATCTAATTGCGGATATTCCTGCATTTTGGTGAGATCCCGTGATTCGAGGGTCAACACGCCGATGATTTCTCCGTTGGTAGCGGGAATGGGAAAAATTCCTAGTTGACCAATTCCGGGATGACGAAAGGGGGAGAAGGCTTTGGGATGGTTGGCGTAGTCTCTGACAAATCTCGGTTCACCTGTTCTAACTACATCCCACAGTAGACCCTCGCCGTAGGGGATTCCTTGGCTTAATGCGGCTTTCATTTCGGCGACGGCGGGTTCTCCATAGGTGGCCACAAAATGACCGGAAATTTGGTTTCCTAGCATCCCAGTGATGCGATTCTCTCCCTCTCCTAAAATTACTTTGACATCCCCAAAGGCTGCATTGGTGGTGTTTACTAGATAGTTGAGCGCAAATTGGGCGATGTTATCGAGGTTATCGGAGTCTTGGAGGCGTTCGTTTAGTCCCAACAGAAATCTTAGTCGTCGCACTTCGGTATTGAGGCTCAGTTGGGTGTTGCGATGGTCTGTGATATCTCTAAAGGTGAGTAAACGTCCCCCTGATGCTGTGGTCTGGCTGTGGACTTCGAGATAGATTTGATTATGTTGTTGGATGCAAAATGAGATTTCGCCTCTCACGCAGTCGCGCAGGGTTTGTCTCAGGTGTTCCCAGTCTGGCTTTAACCAAAGTTTTTTGGAGGTGATTTCAGCACAAATGTCATCGAGGGAGGGTTGGGCGGCGAGTTGGTCAACAGAAATTCCCCAAATGGCGGCGAGTTGGGGATTGAATAGGATTAGGCGATCGCTGCTGTCAAATAGGGCGATCGCCTGATCAATCTGGTTTAAAATCAAGATCTGCTGGTCTTTTAACTGCTGTATATCCATTCTCGGCCCTGAAAAAGTCCCAATTTCGGGTTAACTCACACCTACTTTATAAAACTTAACAGAAAATTGAACGGGTTAACAGTCCGCCGCCAAAGAGGGAACCAATCAGCAGCTAAACCACCCCAGGGGGCTGTCAAAAGGAATCGGCGGCTAGAGGCGCGATGAATATGCTTAGAATTACATTGAGGCCCAATGTCCGCGCCCTAATGTCTCGGTCTGACAAAAAAAGCCCCAGCCAGCCTTGTGGCTACCCATAGAAGCCGGTTTGACTTCCGCCCCCTGGGTGCATTGCTTCACCAGAAATCGAAACGGAGGCTATTGATATCTCCCCGGTGACTTGGCTTTGGGGGGCGGGGAGCATTTCTCCACGGAAGTCTAGGATGCTCACCAATAACAAATAAGCGATCGCTAAAATAATCGAAATGGCTCCGGTAATATAGGCAACTACTTTAGAACGTTCCATTCTCAATCAATTACAAGTTTCCACCATCCCACCCAGTATATACTAGACCATGGACAATTGAACATCACATTAACCATGATGTCGGGGCGGGTTCTGCTGTCAATCCTCAATTCCCACAGAAAAGATTGCCCAACCCGCCCTACACCCACAGTAGGGGCGACCTATTTTTTCAAGGCTACCACATCAGCAACTACCCGGACCAGCCCTCTCCCAGAGTTCGGGAGAGCCAGATTTAGAGGGTTTCATTATCCATCAATTACCTAGGTATTAGCGATTATAACGGTCATAGCGATTATAACGGTCATGGCGATTATGACGGTCACCGCGATTATAGCGGTCTTGGCGATCGCGCATTCTTTCAAAGTTGTCGCGATAGCGCTTTTCCCATTCCTGTTTCTCACGACTGAGGGTGCGTTCTAATTCCTGGTGAGCTTCTCTAATCACCCGTTCTTTTTGGCTTTGAGACAAACGCTGATTGTGGGGCTTGTTCATCTCATCTCGCATTTCCGATTCTAGCTGCTCATGTCGCCGCCGGCTATATTCTTCAAAATCTCGCTCAAATTGTCGCCGCCAATCATCATTATTCCGATTAGCATTCCGATTAGCATTCCGATTAGCATTCCGATTAGCGATCGTCAATCCCGCTTCTCCTCTGGTAGCTTGTTGAGTAGAATTACCATAGGAAATCATAGAGTTAGCCGGGAGTTGTAATCCTCCGGCTAGTAGAAACGTTGTCAGAACCAAAATACCTTTCATTGCTCAATTCTCCATAATTTTCAGATTAATTGACAGCCCCATGGGAAATGATTACGGTTTCAGACTAACGAAAATCCTGGTTCATTTACCCATACATATATACTACCATTTTGTCAATAGGATTGACCAAGTTTATAGTCGATATTGGTGATCACAAAGTTCCCAATCAAGTTCCCAGGGAGGACCATGAGCCGTATAAGGTACAGCCCCCCATATTTAAGTTCACAGCAAGGGGTAAAATAGGAGATTGAATAAAAATGAATCGATTTAGTTCAATCTGTAGTTAACTATTAGAGGTTACCTTGGCTCATCATCAAGATGCTATCGCGCCCCACGGTGGAAAGCTAATTAATCGCATGGCTAGTGCCGAACAACGGGCCGAACTCCTAGACAAAGCGGATACTCTCCCCAGAGTACAACTTGACGAGCGATCGCAGTCCGATTTAGAACTAATTGCGATCGGTGGTTTCAGTCCCCTAACCGGGTTTATGGAACAGGAGGACTATACCAATGTCGTCCATAATATGCGACTGAGTAACGGACTACCCTGGTCTGTTCCCATCACCCTATCGGTTACCGAAGAGGAAGCGGCGCATTTGTCCGAAGGCAGCCTAATTCGTCTGGACTCACCAGAGGGTAAATTTGTAGGAGTTCTGGAACTCACCCAAAAATACACCTATGATAAAGAACAGGAAGCCATCCACGTCTATCGCACTAATGATAACAAACATCCGGGAGTAAAGGTAGTTTATGAGCAAGGTCCGGTCAATCTCGCCGGTCCTGTATGGTTACTCAAACGAGAAGCGCACCCTTTGTTTCCCAACTATCAAATTGACCCCGCTGATAGTCGTTCACTCTTCCGAGAAAGGGAATGGAAAACCATCGTCGGGTTTCAGACTCGCAACCCTATTCACCGCGCCCACGAGTATATTCAAAAATGCGCCCTAGAAACTGTTGATGGTCTATTTCTCCATCCTCTGGTTGGCGCTACTAAGTCTGATGATATTCCGGCTGATGTGCGGATGCGTTGTTATGAAATCTTGATGGAACGCTACTATCCTCAAAATCGGGTGATTTTAGCGATTAATCCGGCTGCTATGCGTTATGCTGGACCGAGGGAAGCGATTTTTCATGCTATGGTCCGCAAAAATTACGGCTGTACCCACTTTATTGTCGGGCGTGATCATGCGGGAGTGGGGGACTATTATGGAACCTATGATGCCCAGCACATCTTTGATGAGTTTGAACCAGCAGAATTGGGTATTACTCCCATGAAGTTTGAACACGCCTTCTATTGCACATTGACTAAGGGTATGGCTACCAGTAAAACTAGCCCCAGTAACCCAGAACAACGGATTCACTTATCAGGAACCAAGGTTCGGGAAATGCTGCGACGGGGGGAAATGCCACCCCCAGAGTTTTCTCGTCCAGAAGTGGCGGCGGAACTAATTAAGGCCATGAGGGTTCCCTCAGAAGC
The DNA here is from genome assembly GCF_051859755.1 of Limnospira sp. NCBI lineage: Bacteria > Bacillati > Cyanobacteriota > Cyanophyceae > Oscillatoriales > Sirenicapillariaceae > Limnospira > Limnospira sp. Next base: position 21,882 of record NZ_JBIMLI010000009.1, on the reverse strand, counting down.
ATAATTTCACCAAACCCCCCTATCCCCGTCTCTGGGAGGGGGGAGTAGAAAATTCTCGACAATGGCAGAGTACGCGCTAGGATAAAAATGTAGGGATCGGGTTCAACCGAATTTCATCGGCGGGAAAGCCCCCAGGCTATTGTACAACTATCTCAGGCGCAGGTTCTCAGCTCTCTGGTTATGAACACAAAAAACATTCACCTCCCCGTGTCTGGGAAATTATCACTTTGTTGGGTGCGATATTATCTAGTTATAGGAGTGAGACACAAGGACTATCAGGAGGGTAATTAGTGGCAGATTTTGTTTTGCAATATCAGGGGTCTAATTTTCAGAAAAAAAATATCCTATTTTAGATAATAATGTTGATGGGAATAAAAGTTAATTTACGGCATTTAATCCCATTACAACAAAAACGCGTGACTAGATTTAGAGAATTTGGTCAGCCTTGATGGATTTAAGTTTCAGGGTATAGATGGATTAGGAATAATAGATCATGGCATTAAAGCGACGGCAATTTCTAAACAGATCGGGTATGCTACTGGCAGGGTTGGGACTAAGTGAGGTGGCTTGGTGGCAACTAGGCGATCGCTACCAGCAGGCGATCGCACAACCCAACCATCGGAAACTGGCTCTGCTAGTGGGTATCAATCAATATCCGAAAGTCTCCCAACGTCATATAGAACCGTTATCGGGATGTGTCACGGATGTAGAATTACAGCGGGAACTATTAATCGGTAGATTTGGGTTTAACCCCTCAGATATCCTCGCCTTGACTGATAAGGAAGCGACGAGGGAAAATATCGAAACTAGCTTTATAGAACATCTGATTAACCAAGCGCAACCAGGGGATTTGGTAGTCTTTCATTATAGCGGCTATGGCAGCCATGTAGCTGATACTAATCAAAACCCCGATGAACCGACTATCAAGCACTCCCTAATTCCGGTTGATGTTACCCAAGACCGCATGGGGGAACCAATTAACGATATTATGGAGGATACCCTGTGGTTATTACTGCGATCGCTGAGGACTCAACAAGTAGTCACAATTCTGGATACCAGTTATGTTTATCCTGGTTATTCTCAACAGGGAGTCCTGAGAATCCGGACAGCCGCCAGTCCCAATTCTCGCCAAATTAGCGATCGCACCATTACCCGACAACAAGAATTACTACAGCGCCACCAAATCGACCCCAAAGAACTAGAACAGCGTCGTCGCGGTGAATTGCCTGGTATAGTATTAGCAGCCAGCACACCCACCCAAATAGCCACAGAAACCAATTGGTCTGGACTCAGGGCCGGATTATTTACCTATAGCCTGACTCAAACTCTCTGGAATGCGACAGCCACCTCCGACCTGAAAGAAAGTCTAGGTCGTGTAGCCGGAGCCGTAGAACGTATCACCGGACCGAACCAGCAACCTCAGCTTCAGCGTCAAGGGAGAATGACTGAAGACTCGCCTTCACCCATGATTAAGCTACCACTAAAATCACCCCCAGTCGATGGAATTGTTACGACCGTGACGGGGGATGGAAAAAGTACGGAATTGCTACTAGCGGGTTTACCTGGCTGTGTACTGGAATCGGGAGATGTTAATTCCCTATTTGCCATTGTACCAAACACTGAGAGTACAGAATCTAAGGTGCTGCCAAAACTTCAAATTCGCGGATATAACTCATTGCACGCTACCGCTGAGGTACTCACATTAGAAGTTGGTGGTATCAAGTCACCTGCCGTTGAATCTGGCCAATTTATTAAAGAGACTATTCGGGTTTTACCTCGCCACATTGACTTAAAAATTGGTCTTGACCCTAAACTCGATCGCATTGAAAGGGTCGATGCGACCAGTGCTTTGTCTAGTGTTGCTGATGTCTCTATCACCAGCAACGACCAACCCATGGATTATCTACTGAGTCGCGTTCGGGATACTACTATTGCTCAAAATTCGACTGCTCCCCTGAATTCATTATTCCAAGGGCATTATGGTCTATTTTCCCCCGGTCAAGTGGTGCTTCCTGATACGGCCGGAGAAGGAGGAGAAGCCGTAAAAGTCGCCGTACAGCGATTAGTTCCCCAATTGAAAACTCGATTAGCCGCTAAGTTGCTGCGTCTGACCGAAAATGAACGTTCCGACTTACTCAAAGCCAAAGTTACCCTGGCTATGTTAACTCCCCAGTCAAGGGCGATCGCTAAACGAGAAACCCCTGATTTATCCCATCAGGGAACCGAACAACTCATCCTAAATGCCTCGAATCATAGTAATTCTACCCCAGGGTTAGCGCACCGTTCCGAAACTTTTGGTATACCGACTATACCAAAGGAAAGTCGCATTCAGATGCAATTGCAGAATAATGGTGAACTCCCCCTATATTTCATCATGTTTTTGTTCGACAGTCGTGGTCAAACATACGTTTATGATGCTACTAGACCTCCCATAGTTGAGACTGAAGACAGTTCTATGATTTTACCCCAGGTTTTACGGGTAGAGGCTGGTAAAACCATGAGTATCCCCCCAGCTAATGTTAATGGCGGAACTAGCAACACCGAAACCCTAGGAGAACTGGTGCGGGGTCCGGCTGGATTGATTGAAACCTATCTAATTATTAGTCATTTCCCTTTTACTCAGACTTTACCAGCTATTAGTCGTGGTTTAAAGCCAACTTCCATAAGTTCACCAAATGGGCTGCAATTGCTATCTAATCCTTTGGAAGTTTCCCGCGCTGTCTTGGAAGATTTGGCAAAAGCTAGTAAACTAGGAGTTGAACGTTCCGGGATTTCTACTGATAATCTCGCACTAGATGTTAATGCTTGGGGAACCTTTAACTTTGTCTGTCGAGTTGTGTAAAACTTGTCAGGAGTTGAGAAACTTAATAGTAGACAGTTATTTCTGTTTTCTATCCGGTTTCCTATCTTGTTAGTCAGGGTTAGAGAGTTTCTGATAGCATCAGTAGGAGATGTTCATGAAAATTTTAATTGTTGAGGATGATAGAAATGCAATTATTCCTCTGATTGACGAGTTAAAAGCCTATCACTATATTGTTGACTTGGCGGTTGATGGTCATACCGGATTGGAACTCGCTTTAGAATGGAATTATGATTTAATTATCCTTGACTGGATGCTTCCCGGAATCAATGGACCAGCAATTTGTCGTCAATTGCGCGAGCAAGGTTTTCTCAAACCGATTTTGCTTTTAACTGTACGCAATCTTAATGAGGATATCATTACCGGATTAGATGCTGGCGCTGATGATTTTGTTTCTAAACCTTGCAGTCCGTCTCAGCTTTTGGCGAGAATTAGGGCTTTATTAAGAAGGCAAAGTTTACCACAATCAGCATTACAATTGACCTGGGAAAAGTTGCAGGTAAATGAAACTTCTGCACAGGTTTATTATGATAACCAACCCGTTGATATTAAGCCCAAAGCCTATAATTTACTTTTGCTATTTCTGAAAAATCCACAGCGGATTTTTAGCCGTCAGGATATTATCGACCAACTCTGGTCTTTTGATAATGAACCTAGCGAATATGCGGTCACTAATTTAATTAAAGACCTGCGCCGAACCCTGAAAGATGCGGGGATGATGGGAGATATTATCGCCACTGTCTATGGCTTGGGATATCGCTTAAATCCCCCCCCAGAAACGGAAGATTATTCGGGGAAATATCTGGATAATTCAACATCCTTAATGCCGAAATCCACCCATAATCTTGAGGAAGTTTTGGCTAAATATCAAAATTCTTTTGGCGAAGAGGTAAGTTTTTTAGAAAACCTGTTTTTAATTAATTATTCGGATGATTCTATCTCGGAAATTTCCCAAAAAAAGGCTCAGGAAATTGCTCATAATTTGGCAGGAAGTTTGGGTTCTTTTGGCTATCAACGAGGTTCGGAATTAGCCCGTGATATCGAAAACTGCTTGAGAAATGATGATGGCTTATGTTTTATACATAAAAATATCAGTATAATTCAAGACAAAATCCGGGAATTATGTAATGAAATTAACCAGTCTCCTCAACCGATATATTGCCACATTTGTGCTTCATCTAATCAAATTTTGCTGATTGATGCTGATCGAAGTTTAGCGGAACAATTACAAGGTCAAGCTGGCGCTTGGAACTTAAATATAGAAGCGGTTTCCACTTTGACTAATGCTAGACAGTGGCTGACCAAAACTCTCCCTGATGCGATTTTATTAGACCCCCATTTGTCAGAGGAAGATTTGACAGGATTTGATTTCCTCAAGAACATCGGACAACGTTTCCCGGAAATTCCTATTTTGATTTTTACTTATGAGGATAACCTGTCGGAACGTATTATGTCGGCGCGTTTGGGGGCTAGACGATTTTTGCACAAACCCGTTACGCCTCAATACATTTTTGAAGCGATCGCCCAAGTTCTCCCCAAACCCCCCAGCCGAGATGCTCGGATTCTGATTGTAGAAGATGATCCTATCTGTTTGCAAGTTTTGCGAAATATCCTCAAACCCTGGGGATTTGATCTGATTTGCTTGAGAGAACCTAACCAATTTTGGCAAGTCCTAACCCAAACTCTCCCGGATTTATTAATTTTAGACGTACAAATGCCTACCTATACGGGTTTGGATTTGTGTCAGGTCGTCCGACAAGACCCGGCTTGGGAAGAGTTACCAATTTTGGTGGTCACTGGACATCAAAGTTCTGATATGATCCAAAGGGTTTTTGAAGCTGGCGCAGATGATTTTATTACTAAACCAATTATTGGCCCGGAATTAGTCACCCGCGTTATGGCTCGTATTGAGCGATCGCAACTGAGAAGAAAAGTTAAACAGATCCGAAAACAGTCTAGGTGAGTTATCCATCATAGCCGCAGCTACTGACCGAGATTGTCAGAAAGAAAAACCCAGCCCCCACTTCCAGCCCACTAGGGACTAGATATTTAGGTCTCCTACTCACCCAGAAAGGGCATGAACCCTTGAGAGCTTTTGGTTCCCTAAACTATAGATACCAGTTCTATATGGGTAGACTGGGCTGCATATCAGGGTCTATGTGTCATAGTAACAGCAAAATATAAGAAACTTATAAAATGATATCCAAAATTTTGTAAAGCCCACACCCTTACCGGATTATGGCCAACCTTTCCCAATAGTTCTGTCTGTTTATCGATTTCAGGTAGCATCTTCTGATACCGCCTGACTTTTTTGGCGGTCTGGGAGGGTGACGACTTTGGCTGTGGTGAGTTGTAAATACGCCTAAGTTGTTGAGGTGGGAGGCGGCGGGGAGTAGTTGGGAGTGGGTGAATTTGAGCGATCGCACCATTTCAACCTAGTTAAACACATCCCCTATTGCTTTTCAGATTATCTGTGGGGTGATTATCTGTAGGCTGAGGTTGGGTTTCCCAAGCTACAATTTATGATTTTTTAGTATGTCGATGTGAGCGATTACATCAGATGATTATAAACTTACAACCCTTTCAGTCATCATGCAATATAATTTCCCTCGTCCCTATCCCGGGGGGAAGAAGGGTTTATGGTGCGGGTAATGTTTTAAGTAAGTGATTTCCCTGCTGTAAAGACATTTTTATAAGGATGATCAACTGGGGGGGGAACCTCCACAACCCAGTTGAAGACATTAACACAAATTGTGATTAAATATATTTCTGTTCATACAAGCTGATTCAACGATTCTTAATGAATGTGATAATCTTATCAAGAACTATGAAGGTTTGTAACATTTTATAAATTTACTGATCAGGACTATTGTATTCAAGCTATGTCATGCTAGGATATGAGGTGTAGTCAGGTATAGAGATTTGGAACTCTATCCAAATCCAATTATGTATTCAGGCGAACTTTTTTGCATGGTGTGATTCTTATAGACTATTGCATTCTACCTAAAAATTAATTCCCGACTCTGAAGGAAAACCCATCGGATTGGGAAGTTGCGTTGTGGAGTAAACGATAATGTCTAAAGCCAAAATATTGCTAAACTTATCAATGGCTGGTGTAACCGTCTCAGCAGCCGTGGCTCTCACCAGTCAACCGGCTGTTGCCAATACCACCTTTCGATGTATTCCAGTCGGAAACGGTTATGCCACCATTGCTGTAGCTAGTACCGGACACGAAAGTAAACCTCTGATCACCTGGAATAGTCAAGCCTTTATAGCAGGTGGCTATACACCCCAAAATCGCTGTGAGATAGTCAGTCAACGTTTAACCAGTGCTGTGGCTCAGAATGGAGGGCTTTTGAGAGATTTGTTGTTAACGACTGGAAACGTTAATGGCTATGATGTCGTCTGTTGGGTAAATAATAGCAGTTCCATTTGCAACCCGAATAACCTCTTAGTAACTATTTCTCCTGGTCGCAGTGCGGGTGAGTTTCTGGGTAACTTTCTCAAGATGGGGGCTAATCCTATGGGCGAAGGAACACCGGGTCAAGAAAGCGTGCGTCGAACCACTGTCAGATTTGGTGAACTGGTTGAGCGGGAGTTAGAGGAAGCCAGAAGGCAAGGTGGGGGTCATAGTAACCCTGGAACCACTCCCGATCCTGTGCGTCCTCCCAATGATCCGCCCGTAGTTTTTTAGTCAATTTATCAACTCCAAATCCCCTTAATTTTTTAAGATTGTGATGCCTAAATCTAACCGTCAATCTTGGCAATTTTGGGTCGGGTTCTTGCTTGCAGCAGGACTGGTCCTAGCAAACACTTCCGGGTTGAGAGCCTTTGACCACCAGATAGCTGAGTCTATGGTTCAAAATCCTTTACGCCCCGCATCACCATCTGTCGAAAGTTCTGTCCTCCAGGTAGCCAAACAGGTGACGGTCAGAATTTTGAAAAATCAGGGAGGTGGGTCTGGGGTAATCATTGACCGCCAAGGGGGAACCTATAAAGTTCTCACCTGCGACCATGTTGTTGTTAGCGGGAGTCAAGATCAGACCTATCAAATCTTGACTCCCGATGGTAAAACCCATTTGGGGCGACGTCGGCCAATGTCGGGTTTGCAGGGCTTAGATTTGGCGGTGGTGGAGTTTACAAGCTCAAACCATTATCAAGTTGCAGTTTTGGGGAATTCTGAAGAGATTTCGATTGGAAAACCAATTTATGTGGCAGGATTCCCCAACTATCAACCCCGAGATGATGGTGGTCTGCATATTACCCATGATTGGGGACTAAGAGCTTTTCAATTCACAACTGGAAATCTATCCATGCGGTTATCGGGTCCGACCTTGCAACGTGGCTATCAGCTTGCCTATACTAATGCCACCAGTGAAGGCATGAGTGGTGGGCCGGTCTTGAATGCTGATGGTGAACTGATTGGGATTCACGGACGTGGGAGGGTCACGATTCATGGAATTGAGACATTTCGTTTCACCGATGGAACTTTGCCCTCACTGGAACTCTATGAGTATATGTCGCCCTTGAGCTGGGCTGTGCCAATTTCTGCCTTTCAGAGACCCTTGGAACCTAGGCCGACTGGTCGCCCCTTTTCCACCGATCCGACTCAGCCCTCTTTACCTGCGACACCCATGCCTCAGAATCAATGACCAGAGAAAATTTAAGTTTCTGTTAGCCATTCATCATCCCAGGAATTATGGTTAAAAACAACTGGAATATTAGGTTGGGACTTTTAGCGGTTCTGACCAGTTTGTTGGTAATTATTCTCGCCACAATAGCCCCAATCTCAGCTCTACAGTCTGAGGTCGAGCCGGACACTCAATTTCATACCACTGATCAAATTTATGTTACATCGGTGAGTCAATTATCGGATGTTCAGCCCACGGATTCGGCATTTATGGCGATTCAATCTTTAGCGGATCGAGGAATGCCGATCGCTTATCCTGATTTGACATTTCGTGGTAATCGAGCAATCAGACGAGGTGAAGTAGCTCAATGGTTTGAAGGCTTTATCAAAAGGGTATTAGAAACATCAGAGCTAGATAGTACACAGTCCGATTTAGCCACACCAGAGGATTTAGACCGACTTGCACAATCTGTTAGAGCTCTCCAAGAGTCTATACGAGAATTACAGCAGGGAAGTCCTTAACCGAATCTTGCTCCCATGTGAGCTGATCCAGATTTTTTGCTGTTCTTATTTGGCTTGTCTATTATGCTGCGATCGCAATTATCCAAGTTTAAACTAGCTGTCTTTGGTGCAATTTTTGTAGTTGTACTAGCGGTATTTGGGCTGCTAATTGTACCATCAAACCCCCCAGCCCAGGCTCAAAATTTGCCTGTTGATGTTCAACCTACGGATTTCTTCTTTCAATCCTTACAATCTCTAATTGAGCGTTATGATTGCTTTAGCACCTTCCCGGATGGAACCTTTAGAGGCAATAGAGCCTTAACTCGCTTTGAACTAGCAGTCTATCTGAGTTCCTGCATGAATTCATTGGAGCAAAATCTAACAACCAGCGGAACGCATGGGATAACTAAATCCCAAGTGGCTGCTTTGCAAAATAGGATTGATGCCTTACAACAACAAGTCAATCAACGGCGAAGCTCTACCCCAGTTAATTAGCCAGACGTTTTTTAATATTTGCTGGGGATAAACTGATTTAAACATTACGGAAAACATCATGTTTAAACTGAATCTAAAAAATTTGCCAACCATGGTAATAGCTGCGATCGCCAGCCTCTGTATTTGTCTTGCTATCAGTACCATTCGCAGCGATGCCAGTACCCCTTCCCCTATCTTGGAAAACCAGAGAGAACCGATAATCCTAGCAGCTAATTATTCCGAAAATGACATTAACTCAATTGCTAGGGCGGTCACAGTTTTTGTGGGTGGGCAAATCGAAAATCGTCAAAAATTGGAACAACGTGCTGCAGAGGGTGCACAGTTCAGGTATGCTGGTTCCGGCGTAATTGTAGCCCGCAGAAATGCAACTTACTATGTTTTGACCAATGAACATGTTGTGCGAGATCGTAATAATTATTTTATTCGGACTCACGATGGCGATTTACATCAAGTTGAAAATATGCTGCCCCCCTATCTTGATTTGGGTCAACAGGATACCACAAAGGATGCAGTAACCCACTTTGGGAAATATAATCATCAGAAACAAACGGTGGATGGTTATGATTTAGCTTTAATGAGTTTTGAAAGCAATACAAATTATCCCGTTGCAGTAGTTGGAGATGCCAACACAACTAAAGTTGGAACACCTGTGTTTGTTTCAGGTTGGCCTTTACCAAGCAACCCATCCCAAGATCGAACCCGTGTTTTGAGAGCTGGAGAACTTCAACAAATTCTTGACCCTGCTGATCCGAATGGCAATTATAATTTATGTTATACGGCTGAGACAGCCAGGGGTATGAGTGGTGGTCCTGTCTTCAATGATCGCGGAGAAGTGATCGGCGTGCATGGAGAAGGCAAGGATAATCAGCGCCCTCAATGTTTTGATGTACGTTTGGGAATTAAAATCAATGATTTTATCGATGCACAGGAACAGAAAGGACAATATAGATTAAAAAATGACCTGCGTTTTCCTCCCGCCAACCCCTCAGAATTTGCCAGTGCGGTTACTTATCCAAATGCTGATACTTTGAGAGGAGTAGACTATCAACAATTCTTTGAGATTAGCCCTAATGACCCAGCTTATAAAGCTATTCAATTCGTGAGTCAATATGGCTGCATGGGAGCCTTTCAGGACGGCACCTTTAGACCCCGTCGTGTGGCTACTCGTGGTGAATTTGTCGTGGATATCAATCGCTGTATGAATGGCTTAAAAGAAGTGGCTTCTAAAAGTCTGACTGGAGGAGGTATATCTCTAGAAAATTTTGATTTTCTTCAGCAATCTGTTGATGAACTTCAACGGGAGGTTGAATCGCTTTCTAATAATAATAATTTGCTGTGGTAGATACAGCCGGGAAGTGACTTAAAACATTACCCTCTCCCTAAATCCGAATCTCAGGGGGGGAGAGGGATGCGATGATAAACTGTTAGTCGGTAAATTGGAGCGATCGCACCATTTAAAGCTACTATTTAACCTAGTTCAGGATATCCCCTATTGCTTTTCAGATTATGTGATCTGCCATCATCATATCTAAAAACTCAAGGCGATCGCTCTCAGTCTGGCGGACTCAATGGGTGGCCCGCTGCCCGAGTTAATCGCCCTCTGGGTTTTATAAAATGTCCTTTATACAATTTTAAGGTTTAGAGTTTGAATTTTATTTAAAGATTAGAGATTGAGTTATTCATAAGATCGCAGAGGAGACAGTGATGATCCAGCCCAAAAACACAACCGTAGATCATCACCAACTTTCTAACTTCATTTGGCAAATTGCCGATCTGTTGCGGGGACCCTATCGACCGCCACAATATGAGCGGGTCATGTTACCCATGACAGTTTTGCGTCGTTTTGACTGTGTACTTGCACCCACCAAACAGAATGTTTTAGATAAATATCAGCAATATAAGGATCGACTCCAAGATAAAGCCCTTGACTCCATGCTTGATACAGCAGCAGGGCAACGCTTTCACAATCGTTCTGAATTTACCTTTGAAAAGCTCAAGGGCGATCCTAATAACCTTGATCAACATTTGGTGAGCTATATCAATAGTTTTTCCCAAAATATCCGGGAGATTTTTGAACGCTTCGAGTTCACCGCCGAAATTGAAAAAATGAATGAGGCGAATATCCTTTATTTAGTCGTCTCCAAGTTTTGTGATGTTAATTTACACCCGAACCAGGTGGATAACATTGCAATGGGGTCGATTTTTGAAGATTTAATCCGCCGTTTCAATGAACTGGCCAATGAAACCGCAGGAGATCACTTTACGCCACGGGAAGTCATCGGCTTAATGGTTGATATTTTATTCGACCCGGATGATGATATTTTGACCCAACCCGTTATTCGTAAATTGCTCGACCCCGCTTGTGGTACGGGGGGGATGTTATCGGAAGCCCAAAACTACCTACGAAAAAATAACAAAGATGCACAACTCTATGTTTTTGGGCAGGATTTTAATCCCCGTGCCTATGCGATCGCCGCTTCGGATTTATTGATCAAAGACAACGAACAAAGCGCGATTCAGTTTGGAGACTCCCTAACTGACGATCAATACTCCGGCGAAACCTTTGATTATTTTTTGGCAAATCCTCCCTTTCGTGTGTATTGGAAGAAACAGCAAAAGGAGGTAAAACGAGAGCATGAAAAGTTAGGTTTTGCGGGACGTTTTGGGGCCGGTTTGCCCAGGGTTAATGACGGTTCCCTGTTGTTTTTACAGCATCAGATTAGCAAATTTGAACCCTATCAACCAGACAGTGATAAAAAGGGTTCTCGTCTGGCGATCGTCTTTAATGGTTCTCCTTTATTTACCGGGGGTGCGGGAAGCGGTGAAAGTGAAATCCGCAAATGGATTATTGAAAGCGATTGGTTAGAGGCGATCGTCGCCTTACCGGAACAGATGTTTTATAATACGGGTATTGGAACTTATCTTTGGATTGTCACCAACCGAAAGCAGAAACACCGTAAAGGCAAAATTCAACTGATTGATGCCCGTCAACGCTGGCAACCGATGCGACGGAGTTTAGGGGATAAACGCCGTTATATGGGTGAGGAAGATATCGCCATTGTCGTGCAGGAATATGGGCATTTTATAGAGACAGAAACCAGCAAAATTTTTGCCAATGAGGATTTTGGTTATCACCGAGTTCCCATTGAGCGCCCCCTGCGTTTACTGTATCAAATGGATGTAGACCGGAAACTTCGTTTTCTCGATGCGGTTCCCCATTTATTAGATGATGTAAAAGCGATAGACAAACAATTAGGGCGCGAACCTCGTCCTGATTGGAATGAGTTTGATCGGTTAATGAAGGATTTATTAAAACAGCGGGGTAGTCGTTGGAAAAAGGCGGAAAAAAAGCTATTTCGAGATGTTTTTACGGAACGAGAACCGGAGGCAGAACCCGTGATTTTAAAAGAGCAGAAGGCTAAGGATGAACCTTATGCCCGGGTTTGGGGTTGGTTCCCAGTGGCTGGTAAAAAAATTGAACGGATGTATGAGCCAGACTCAACGCTGCGGGATTTTGAAAATGTTAATCTACAAGATGAAGTGACCCGTTATTTTCTGGAGGAAGTTGAACCCCATGTTTCTGATGCTTGGGCAGATGGCACTAAAATTAAAAGTGCTTATGAAATTAATTTCAATCGCTATTTTTACAAGTACACGCCGCCTCGTCCATTAGCCGAAATCGATGCAGACATTAAACAGATGGAACAGGAGATTATTAAGTTGTTGAGAGAGGTTACTGTATAAAAATGAATTTTATTAAAACTGCAACTAACTATCATGATCTCAGCTCTATGCCATTAGGATGGAAAAAGAGCTATGTAAAATATTTAGGTAATTATATTAATGGTTATCCCTTTAAGCCTGATAATTGGAGTTTTCAAGGAAAACCTATTTTAAGAATTCAAAATTTATCTAATCCTAATGCTGATTTTAATCGCTATGAAGGAGAAATTTCAGAAGCATATTTAGTTCATAAAGGAGATATTTTGATTTCTTGGTCTGCTTCCCTAGGAGTCTATAAATGGTTGGGCGAAGATGCTTGGCTGAATCAACATATTTTTAAGGTAGAAATTAATACAAAGTTAGTATTTGAGGAATATTTCGTATGGTTAGCTAGTTGGTTTATTAAAGAGTTAGAACACAAAGCTCATGGCTCGACCATGCAACATCTTACATGGAATGCTTTTGGCAATTTTCCTGTTCTACTTCCACCCATGCCTGAACAAAAAGCGATCGCACATTATCTCGATAAAGAAACGGCTAAAATCGACCAACTCATTGAAGCCAAAAAACGATTATTGGAATTATTAGACGAAAAACGTCGCGCCCTCATCACCCATGCTGTCACTCGTGGGTTAAATCCTGATGTTCCGATGCGTGATTCTGGTGTTGAGTGGATAGGAGAAATTCCTAAACATTGGAAAGTAGAGTTTGCTAAATGGTTATTTAAAGAAATAGATGATCGTTCAACTACAGGACAAGAAGAATTACTAACAGTTTCTCATATAACAGGTATCACACCTCGGTCAGAAAAAGATGTAAATATGTTTAAGGCTGAAAGTATGGAAGGGTATAAGGTCTGCCAATCAGGTGATTTAATAATTAATACTCTGTGGGCGTGGATGGGTGCAATGGGAGTATCTTTTCAACCTGGTATTGTCAGTCCTTCTTATCATGTTTATCGCCCACAGGGAGAATATCATCCAGTTTATTTAGATTATTTAGTAAGGATTCCTATTTTTGCTGAAGAAGCAATTCGTTATTCAAAAGGTGTTTGGATATCTCGTTTACGCCTTTACCCTGAAGAATTTTTCCAAATTTTATTGCCTGTTCCTCCATTAGAAGAACAATACAAAATCGGTAAATACTTGATGGAAAAAACTAAAAAATTAGATAATCTTAGCATAGCTACAAAAAAAACGATGGATTTGTTGCAAGAACGTCGCACCTCATTGATAACAGCAGCAGTCACCGGACAACTTAAAATTAGTTAAACTCAAGGAGTAACTTATGCAAATCAACCATCTTAAAATCACTAATTTTCGGGGCTTTGAACAGGCAGAATTTGAATTTCAGCCAGGAATGAACTTGATTGTTGGTATTAATGGAGTCGGCAAATCTAGTGTCTTGGATGCCTTGCGGATTGCCTTCTCAAGAATCCTCCCTGAATTGACAGATTGTCAAGAGAGACGGATTAATTTTAATATCGATGATATTATGATTGGCAAAACTGAATTAAAGGTTGAAATAAATGTGGATATATCAGGAATCCCTTTTCGATGTAAAGTTAGCCGGGGAAAACGCCATGAACAGGAACTTAAACCTGACGGTTACCAAATTTTAGGACTTATAAAAGATGATCCAAATCAACCCCTCGTTGTATATTGTGCAACCCGGCGCTCAATAGTTACAGAACAAGACTTAAATCCTAATCGAAGTTTAGGTAATCAATCTGCGGCTTTTGTTGACGCACTCATTCCTAGAATGCTACGTCTTCGGGAATTTATAGATTGGTGGTTAGTCCAAGAGGAACTTTTAGACGAAAAACCTCAGTTAACCCAGGGTCGCATTGATGCTTTAAACGATGCCGTCACCTGCTTTTTAGATTGGTGTAATAATGTTCGTGCTGTTCCAGCCTCGGACACCTACAAAAAACCAACCTTGCTACTTGACAAAAACGGGGTAACACTAAATATTAATCAGCTTTCAGACGGCGAACGGGGTATTTTAGCATTGATACTTGACCTAGTACAACGGCTGTTGCAGGCAAATCCCGAACTCGAAAATCCTGTACAGGATGGAAAAGCCGTTGTCTTAATTGACGAATTGGACTTGCATTTACATCCACAGTGGCAACGCATGGTTGTCCATAAGCTGACAGAAATCTTTCCCAACTGCCAATTTATTGCCACCACTCATTCACCGCAAATGATTGGAGAAGTCAAACCAGAAAATATTATTATTTTAGACCAAGATAAACAACCCTATATTCCCGACCAATCCTTGGGTATGGATAGTAATTGGATTTTACGCTTTCTTATGGAAACTCCTGAGCGTGATATGGACACCCAGAAAAAATTAGAGGACGTTGAATCATTGATTGCTGACAAGAATTTTTCAGAAGCAACTGAAAAAATAAATAGTCTCCGCCAATTAGGAGAATTTCCCGAATTGGTACGCCTGCAAACTCGCATTGATCGGATCAGCCGATTAGGTAAATAGATGAAATACATCAAAAAAGAACAAGAACCTGAAAAATTACGTTCCTGGTTTAACAATCAATATGATCAAGAAGGAAATCGCCTGGGTTGCGACTACTATAATGACGTGCCAAGCGATGTCAAAAGGGATTTAAAAGATCATCTACTGGGAGAGCAAGGCTTTCTATGTTGTTATACAGGTATCTTGATTGATACAGATACTTCCCACATTGAACACCTCAAGCCTTATTCTATATGTCGGGACGAGAAAAATTATGAAGATGTCAACTATTTGAATCTTGTAACGGCTTATCCCGGTAGAAATTATAAGTCTCAAGATGATGAAGTTAATCAACCTAGCAAAAAAAGCAAGAAGAATAGCAAGAAATGTCCTTTTGGAGCGCACGCTAAAGACAATTGGTATGAACTGGACAATTTTGTAACACCGTTAGAGTCGGATTGTGAAGACAGATTCAAGTTTGATAATTCTGGGAAAGTCGAAGCTACAAATCATCAAGACACGGCGGCACAAATAACGATTGAAAAATTAGTGTTAAATCATGAGCGATTGATAGATTTAAGAAGGGCAGCTATTGATGAAGCCATATTCCCTCCCGATACTGAATTAGATGAATCAGACATCAAGGAAATTGCTAATGGCTTATATTCCCAAAAGAATGCAGAGGGAAAATTTGCTCAGTTTTGCTTCGTGATTGAACAAATTGCCAAACAACTGGTATAACCCGTTTATCTTTTAATCAATTAAGTTCAAAAAATCTTGCCCTATATCTAAAAGGCAATTCACCTATGAACTCTAGCAATTTTGTTGATCCAAAAAAAGAACTAGCCTTCGAGGAAGTGATAGAAGACTATTTTCTAACATACGGTTATATCAAACCCATAACCCCATTTGACAAAAATCTAGCCATTTTCCCAGATATTGCCCTTAACTTTATCCGTCAAACCCAACCGAAAGCATGGGCAAAATTAGAAGCGTTACACGGAGAAAACACGGGTAATCAAATCATTACCGACCTGTGTAAATGGATGGATACCTACGGTTCACTGCACACCCTGCGTCACGGTTTTAAATGCTATGGTCGCACGCTGCGAATTGCCTATTTTAAAGCTGCCCACAGCCTCAATTCTGACTTAGAACGCTGCTACCAAGCCAATCAACTTGGGATTACCCGTCAACTTCAATATAGCACGAGAAATCGAAATAAACTCGATATTACCCTCAGTCTCAATGGTATCCCCATTGTCACCATAGAACTGAAAAATCCCCTAACCGGACAAACGGTAGAACAGGGGAAACAACAATATCGCCAAGATCGCGATCCTCACGAGATTATTTTTGAGTTTAAACGGAGAACTTTGGTTCATTTTACGGTTTATACGGAAGAAGTCTGGATGACAGTGAAGGCTCAATTCAACTAAAAAAAGGAGAGACAATTCCTCAAGATGGCTACCCAGCAGTTGGCACAGGAATTTTGCGGGAAAATTCTGTGAAGCTGTCACAGTTAATTGATGTTTTGAATAACCGCTTTGGTACTGACTTTAATCAAGCTGACCAACTATTCTTTGACCAAATTGTTGAAGCGGCTGTCAACACGGAAGCACTGCAACAAGCAGCCCAAGTCAATTCGGTGAATAAATTTGGTTTACTGTTTGAGAAAATTGTGGAGTCTCTTTTTGTGGAGCGTGTAGATCAAAATGAAAATATTTTCGCTCGTTATATGAATGACAATGCTTTTCAAAATGTCGTTTCGGAATGGTTACTGTCGGAGGTCTATAAACGCCTGTCGGATCCTGATAATTCTCGGTGATAACCTGCCCAAAGCGATCGCACCATTTAAACCTACCATTTAGGAGCGATCGCACCATTTAAACCTACCATTTAGGAGCGATCGCCTTATTTAAAGCTAGTTCAGGAACTTGATCAACTCCTGTAATTTCGACCACGCCGCCCCACTTTGGAGGATATCCAGCGCCAGGCTATAGCCTTGGTGATGTTCCTGGAGTGGAACTACTCCAGCCACCTGTAAAGCTAGGGAACTATTGAGCGCCACAGCATCTTGTTGGGGGGTCGTTCCTTTCCCTTGTAGCACCTGGGTTAAAATTTCCATATTGTCGGCAAGTTCTCCCCCCTTCAGGGCGCTAATAGGGGCGGCGTTGATGCCTAAATCTTCTGGGTTCAGGAGCGATCGCATTACCTTACCCTCAGATAGAATAGCTAAATCCGTACCATCCGCTAAACCCGCCTCGTCTAAACCCTCCCGTCCATGGAGGACAATAGCCCTTTCTATGTTAAGATGTCCTAGGGCTTGGGCGATCGCATCCAAAACACTCGGATCAAACACCCCAATAACTTGCCCTACCGGACGCAGAGGATTAACCAAAGGTCCCAAAAGATTAAATACCGTCCGCACCTTCAGAGTTCGACGTAACGGCGCTACCGCCTTCATAGCCGGATGCCAACCCGGTGCAAATAGGAAAGTAATCCCCACCTGTTCAACCGCCGCCCTCACCTTTTCTAGGGGCGCTCCTAAATTCACTCCTAACCCCTCTAATACGTCCGCAGAGCCAACTTTACTCGAAGCCGAACGATTCCCATGTTTAGCTACCGGAACCCCAGCGGCGGCGCACACAAACGCCACAGCAGTAGAAATATTAAACGTCGATGCCCCATCTCCCCCGGTTCCACAGGTATCGATTAGGGAAAATTTAGATTTCAAACCATCTGCGCTGGGGGTGGGTAAATTTCCTGATTGGGACTGCGCTTGTAATACTTTCGCCATTCCCGCCAATTCTTCCCCAGATACTCCTTTGGTTTGCAGAGCCACTAAAATCGCCCCGGATAAGACAGGGGGGATAGACTCACTCAGCCATCCTTCCATTAACATTGAGGCTTGGTCGGTGGAAAGGGACTGATGATCTAGGAGTTGTTGGAGAAGTTGCGGCCAGATATCAGCATCAGGGGCAGAATGAGTCATGGTAAAGGCAATTAATTGAGATTATCTAGGTTGGGCATTCTGATTTTATCCTAGGTCAGATCAGGCGATCGCGCAACCTCCCAGATTAGCTATAGGTGGGAAGATGATTATCCGGGTCGGTTGAGTCCCACCCTTGCCGATAGTTAAGATTTGTTAAGTTGCCTTGACACAGTAACCAAATTGTGTTAGGTCTTAAAAAACCTCAGCCCCATCAAACTTCTTAACATTCTGAACTTTAGCGGATTCTCCACAGGTGCGAGGTGTAGGGAACATTTTACCAGGATTAGCCAAACCCTTAGAATTAAAAACCGATCGCACCCATTGCATAGTTTCCAAATCCTGTTCATTAAACATCTGATTCATATAACACTTTTTATCTTCCCCAATACCGTGTTCCCCGGACAAACTCCCCCCCACATCAACACAGATTTTCAAAATTTCGCCGCCAATTTCTTCGACGGTTTCTAACGCACCTTCCACCGAATTATCATAGAGAATCAAAGGATGTAAATTCCCATCTCCCGCATGAAAGACATTGGCAATGCGATAGCCATACTTTTCGCTCAAAGCGGCAATTTCTTTCAATACATAAGCCATCTGAGTCCGAGGAATCACCCCATCTTGGACATAATAATCGGGGCTAATATGACCCGCCGCCGCAAATGCCGCCTTCCGACCCTTCCACATTTTCAAGCGTTTTTCGGGTTCATTGGCGGTAGTAATATTCCGCGCGCCATTTTGTTTACAAATCTCTGCCACCCGCTGTTTATTGCGGTCTACCTCCACCTGCAAACCATCTAATTCCACCAATAAAATCGCCCCAGCATCTCGGGGATATAATCCGGTATTAACGACATCTTCCACGGCATTAATACTGAGATTATCCATAATTTCCATACCACCAGGAATAATCCCCGCCCCGATAATATCAGATACCGATTGCCCAGCTTCTTCAATGGTAGCAAAGTCTGCCAACAGCACACAAATCGATTCGGGGGCTTTAAGAATTCTGAGGGTGATTTCGGTAGCCACGCCTAGGGTCCCTTCTGACCCCACAAATAAACCCGTCAGGTCATATCCTGGCATTTCGGGAATTGAACCGCCTATATCGACGATAGACCCGTCAGGGGTAACGATTTTTAAGCCGAGGACGTGGTTAGTGGTGACTCCATATTTCAAGCAGTGAACACCACCGGAATTTTCAGCGACATTACCACCAATGGAACAGATAATCTGGCTGGAGGGGTCGGGGGCGTAGTAAAATCCTGAACCGCTGACGGTTTGAGTTACCCAGTTATTAATCACGCCAGGTTGTACGACGACCTGCTGGTTTTCCAGGTCTACTTTCAGAATTTGGCGCATTAAGGCGGTGACAATCATCACGCAATCAGTTACAGGTAATGCACCTCCTGATAGTCCAGTTCCCGCCCCTCGCGCTACCCAGGGTATATTATGGCGATCGCATATTTTCACTGCTGCTGCGACTTCTTCTGTAGTGCGGGGAAGGACCACCAAAGCGGGACGTTGGCGATAACTGGTTAGTCCATCACATTCATAAACTAGGAGTTCTTCCCGTCGCTGAATCACCCCCCGCTTACCTACAACGGCGGCAAATTCTTTGATTATCGGTTTCCAGTTCCGGCTGACGGTGGGGCTTGACATAAGTGAATGTCTTTAGCTGGTATTGCTATGAGGTTATACATCTATCTCCCTATAGCCATAACATAATTCGATATTTCTGTCAATCACGACCAACCTCTACAATTAATAATTAATAATTAATAATTAATAATTAATTATTATCGCCGAGGTCAAGAAACCCGGTTTCTCAAAGAAACCGGGTTTCTCAGGCGGAGGTCAAAAAACCCGGTTTCTCGTTTCTCAGCCGAAAGGGTGGGGCGGGTTTATTCATATCCTCCTGGGGAGTTGATGATTTACAGAGGTCAAGAAGTCAAGAAACCCGGTTTCTCAAAGAAACCGGGTTTCTCAGGCGGAGGTCAAAAAACCCGGTTTCTCGTTTCTCAGCCGAAAGGGTGGGGCGGGTTTATTCATATCCTCCTGGGGAGTTGATGATTTACAGA
>NZ_JBIMLI010000009.1:0-2022 GCF_051859755.1 Limnospira sp. | reverse complement strand
AGAGGTCAAGAAGTCAAGAAACCCGGTTTCTCAAAGAAACCGGGTTTCTCAGGCGGAGGTCAAGAAACTTACACCAGAACCCGCACCTACAATTAATAATTATTAATTATTAATTATTAATTATTAATTATCAATGACCGCTAAACTCTTTTTGTAGTCAGAGATTGACTGATAATTGTTATTCTCATCATACAAATGGCAGTGGTCAACAACTTGCTTCATTAAACCCCAGGAAAAATCACACTCAGGATAGAGATATTCACCCCAATTTTCCTGTAAACTGGCGTAGGCTGTACGGAGGTTATACCAGGGAATTGCGGTGGTGACGTGGTGGGGAATATGAAC
Organism: Limnospira sp.; assembly: GCF_051859755.1. Classification (NCBI taxonomy): domain Bacteria; kingdom Bacillati; phylum Cyanobacteriota; class Cyanophyceae; order Oscillatoriales; family Sirenicapillariaceae; genus Limnospira; species Limnospira sp. Next base: position 1,677 of record NZ_JBIMLI010000009.1, on the reverse strand, counting down.
GTTGATATCGTGACAGAGAAACTCAACCCAGCGGGGATAATTGCAGTGAACAGTCCCTGATAGTTGGGATTCGGCTTCGTGCCATTGTTCGGGTTCTCTAAAGGGAATGTCGGCGATGGTGTGATGAAGTAGGGTAAAGGTACTCATCCAGAAGTGGAAGACTAACCAAGGAATGACCCAAAACTTGACAAATCCCCAAACTCCGATGGTTAAAATCATAGTCGGAAATGCGATCGCCGCCGCGCCGATGACCAACAGAGAGGAAAACTTAACCTGTTGGCGCTGCTTACCTTCAAATTTTGTCCAGTCAAAGTGAATGCTTGCCCAGTGTAGAATGGAACCAATCCACCAGGCGCGACCTCGGAAAAGGTCATAAGTCACCTGCATGAATTTACCAGCGTTTTGGTATTCTTCTTTACGCCAGGGTTGCCAAGCATTATCTAACTCCATTCTGTTAGTGTATTTATGGTGTTGGTTGTGACCAATACGCCAACTGTGAAAGGGATATATAATCGGCAGAAACAGGATATGACCTACCCAATCATTTACCCAAACATTCCGAGAAAATGAGCGGTGTCCGCAGTCATGTCCGATCACAAAAAATCCGGTGAGGGCGGTCCCTGTAAATACCCACAACACCGGAAGGAGAAACCAGGGAGCGATCGCTATTCCTAGCCATCCTAAACCCACCATGACAACGTTAATGATTACTGTCATCCAAGCTTTGTATCGGTCCTGGACAAACACATCACTAGGAAGGGTGTTAATAATATCTCTCAAGCGCAAATCCGAGGGAACTGCGGAGGGGCGTGACGATGAATCTTCAGACTTTACAATTGATAGGGTCATAGATGAATTTTAAGGGAAAACCAAGCCACCATTACTGGTGCCTGGCTTCTGAATGAATGTGCTTTTTTAACTGCTAAGGTAGCCGACAACTTTCCCAACCTACAGTAATGGTATCTCAGCCAATTAACCCGCCTAAGCGGTCTTTTTTGATGGAGTTACCTGACCCTGAGATTGAGAGCAATCCTCAACCAAGACTGGCTGATTCCAAATAGTTGAATCAACCCCTCAGACGGTTAAGTGTAGTCTGATCATTTATAGCACACCGTCTGCGATCGCGATCGCTAATTTCTGATTGCTGATTATTGGCCCCCTGGCGGGATTGGGCCTAATTTTTCGGGTCGGTGGGACCAAGCGATCGCATTTGCTTGAGAGTTTGTAATTCTAGCAGCAGAGTGTCCACCTCAGCCTGAAGATGCAAAAACTTCACTTGCTGATCAACACTATATATAGACGGCATCTTGTCGATTTTACCGGAAGCTGAAGACAACGGCAAGGATGACAGATTTTGTGGACGCGATAAAGTCGATGAAGGAGTTGGCATCAGTAATTAGTTGGATTTATAAACTTAACTGGCACATCAACAAATCTTAACTATATTTTAACTCCATGTTAAACTCTTTTTAAGAAAAACATCATCGCCTCCCAAGGCAAGTGGCTGGATGTTTACATCAGGAGTAAACTGAGTTAAGGGTCAGCACCCCCGGCTGAAGCACAGGGGCTTCGTGCCCCCCTTTCAGGTAGCTGACCAGCCTAAGCCTTAACTGGCTACGTTCAGAGCAAGAGTTAAAGTTCCTACCCTGGAATGCGTGCTAGTTCCAGGCACTAGAA